>JAOAPW010000471.1 GCA_025463105.1 Candidatus Acidiferrum typicum
GCATAACTCTGCGCTGTGTTCGCCATCGCCTTAGGCGTGTAGATTGAGTAAGTAGCGCCCTCTGCATTCACCGGACTCAGTTGCAGCGGCGCGATTACAAATGTTCCGGCAGCCTGGGGTTTGTCCACGCGGAACGTATACAGAATCCGCTCGTTTTCCATCGAAGGAGGCGGTGGAGCGGCCGAGGGCGACATCGGAGCCGCGGACCGCGAGTTTCCAATAGGTGGGGCGGGGAGCTGCTTGGGCGTGACAGACGTAGGCGCTCCGGTCGATGTGCCTGTTCCTGCAATCGTCATTGTTCCAGGGACTTCGAGTTGGAAAACGCCGGTGTAGCGATTGGTGGGAAAATCCGTGAGCGGAAACCAGCGCGCAGGCAGCAGCAAATATCCACCGTCTTTGTCAATGTGCGCTAATTGCAGGCCCTGCTCCGCCGTTGTTGATCTGGTTGAAAGCGGGCCCGCGTAGTCGAATTGCAGCGTGACTTTTCCGCCTGCGGGTACAGACTCAGGCAACGTAATGTGCACTTTTAGTGGAGTATTCTCGTCACGATCGTACGTCAGTGGCTTTCCGGCTGCGTCGCGGATCCCGTTCACTCGGAGCATCTGGCTCAGCTCGACATCCACGACACGTGAGGGCTCATTCGCCAAAAAATCAACTTTCGCCTGCGCGGTCAGCGCCCGACCTACGGCGTCTAGAGAAGCTCGAATCTCATAGTTTGTTGCGCGAAAAGGAATCGACGGAGCGGTCTGCACCGGAGCGACACCCCGGCCAGGGCCTTGTCCTTGTCCGGGAGATTGCGCGAATCCGGAAGTAACCAAGGCCGCTATAAGAGCTATAAGAGGGAATCGAAACTTGAACATGAGTGTGGTTTGCCTCGCACCAGGGCCAATCACTATGAGTCAATAGGATACCAACACGGCGCGTTAAGTTGCCAGTCCCAGTGGGGCCTACTCATACCGGGCAAAGAATTGCCTTAACTCACGCCGATTTTAACGTTTAGCGGTAGGATTCGCTAACATCTCCACAATGATGTCCGCCGCCCGTTCGATGGCGCCGGGGGGACCCAGCCTTTCTCTGACACTTGCGAGACCTCGCCGCATCTCGGAGCGAGCTTCCTCCGAATCGAGCAGCCAGATAACCTCATTGGCCACTCGCACTGGAGTGAAATCATTCTGAACGAGTTCTGGAACGACGCGCTTTCCGGCGATCAAGTTAACCATCGCAAACATTGGCGTGCGCACCAGCCATCGGGCGATTGCGGCCGTGACAGGTGCAAGCCGGTAAACCACAATCATCGGCGTGTCCATCAATGCCGCCTCGACCGTTGCTGTTCCGCTCGAGACAACGGCCACATCTGCCGCGCCCAAGGCGTCATAAGTAGCGTCTTCCACCACACGTATGCGGGTATCTGGCGTCAAATATGGGGCCATTTGCGACTTGCTCATACCCGGAGCGAGCGCCAGAACGAATTGCACCGGATGATCCCTCGCTATTAGATGGCAGGATTGCATCAGGGGTGGCATGTGGTGCGCGATTTCTCCTGCGCGGCTCCCCGGCAACAGGACGACGATTGGCTTAGCCGCATCCAGCTCGAATGCGGCCGCGAACTCCGCACGCGATCTTTTCGCGGCGACGTTGCCAACCAAAGGATGCCCGATAAAATCCGCCGTGACACCGCGTTCGCGATACCAATCCTGCTCGAAGGGAAAAATGCAGAGCCCGCGCACGAATCGCCGGCGTACCAGGTTCGCGCGCCATGGCCTCCAAGCCCAGAATTGCGGACATACGAAATAAATATTCTGGATGCCCTGTCTCTTCAGCGCTCGCGCCAGGCGCAAGTGGAAGCCGGGGAAATCCGTGAGGATTGCAAAGCGCGGCTTCCTTTGCCGGGATTCGCCGATCAGGCGCTTCCATACGCGGTTCAGCGCGGGGAGTTTTTTAGCAATTTCGACGATACCGACCAGCGAAACTTCCGCGCAATCCGCGACCAGTTCGACTCCCGCTTCCCGCATGCGCGGGCCACCCATGCCGTACAGATGAACATCCGTTCGCGCGCGCAACGCCGTGGCCAGATGCGCCGCATACATGTCACCGGAAGCTTCACCGGCGGAGATTAGGATTTGTGTGGGTGGCATCGCTTCGCGTGTCGCGGACTCGCGATCGCCTAATCGTCGGCGGGCAAGGAAGTGCCCGTCCCGCTGCTGGCCGTCTCAAGCGACGTTCGCAGTTCCTGATCTTTGTACTGCAACTGGTACAGGCGGTAATAAATTCCGCGCAAGCCAAGGAGCTCCTGGTGCGAACCCTGCTCGCGCAGTCTACCTTTGTGGAATACGAGGATGCGGTCGGCATGCTGGATGGTGCTGAGCCTGTGCGCGATCACCATGGCGGTGCGGCCTTCGAGCAATCGATCGAGCGCCTCACGGATCATGACTTCAGTTTTTGTATCGACGCTCGAAGTCGCTTCATCGAGAATCAGGAACCGGGGATTATGCGCGAGGGCCCGCGCGAAACTGATCAACTGCCGCTGCCCAACGGAAAATGTCGCGCCGCGCTCGCTTACGTTCGTCTGTATGCCTTCCGGCAACGTGTTCAGAAGGGAGCCGAGCCCTACTTCGCGCAGAGCAGCCTCAACGCGGTCCTGGCCAATTTCTTCATCGCCCAGCCGGACATTGGATTCGAGAGTCCCGCTAAACAGGAACGGGTCCTGGAGAACGATACCGAATTGCCGCCGCAGATCGTGCACGTCGTAGCGGCGAACGTCTACTCCGTCGAGAAGGATTTCGCCGCGCTGAATGTCGTAAAAACGCAACAGCAGCGAGATGAGAGTGGTTTTTCCGGCGCCGGTGTGGCCAACGATGGCCAGCGTCTGGCCCGGAGCGATGCGGAACGATACGTCACGCAGCACCCAATCTTCATCGGTGGGATTCGCTCCGCCGCCGTACGCAAACCATACATTTCGGAATTCAATCTCGCCGCGCGGGTTGGTGAGCGGAAGGGGAGCTTCCTTTGGTGGCGCGGGCAGCGGCTCATCGAGCAATTTGAAAATGCGCTCGCACGCCGCCATGGCCGACTGCAGAATGTTGAATTTTTCGCTCAAGTCCTGGATGGGACGGAAGAAGCGCTGCGCGTACTGCATGAAAGTGATGAGCACGCCAACGTCTACCAGGCCGCTGAACGAGAGCAACCCTCCGTACCAGAATACGATCCCAATCGCCGCCGTGCTGAATAGTTCGACGGCCGGGAAAAATACCGCAAACGCAAGAATGGCGTCTTTGTACGCCTCCATGTGAATGCGATTCAGCTCGGCGAACTCCGCGGTTGATTTTCGTTCGCGATTGAACAATTGCACGATGCCCATGCCGCTGATGTGTTCCTGCAGAAATGCATTGATCCGGGCGATGGCCGTGCGGATGCGGCGATTGGCGTCGCGCACGCGGTCCCGAAAAATCCACGTGGAGAATAGAATTAACGGCAGAACCGCGAACGTAGCCAGCGCCAGCCGCCAATTCATCCAGATCATTACCGCGCCGATGCACAGCAGCACGATGGCATCGTTCGCCATTGCCGCGATACCCGCGGCGAATAAATCATTCAGCGCGTCTATATCGGTCGTCACACGCGTCACCAGCCGTCCCACAGGTGTGCGATCGAAGAAACTCATCGGGAGACGCTGCAGGCGCTCGAATACTTCCTTGCGCAGATCGTACAGCGTCTGCTGGCCCACGTTCTGCATGATGCGGACCTGCAGGTATTGCACCGCAAAGCTCAACAGCAGAGCCGTCAGAAACCCGAGTGATACCAGGCTGACGCCGCGCATTGCACTTGCTGCCGGAAGCGTACCATTTGCGCCCGGAACGATATATTTATCGACTCCGAAGCCGAACAGGTAAGGCCCAACGACTTCCAGCGGACCCACCAGCAAAGTCAAAAACACGGCGAAGACAACACTGCTCATGTACGGCCGCAGATAGGTCATCAGCCGCCGCAAAAGTTGCGAGTCGTAGGCTTTTCCTAGAGCCTCTTCTTCACGGAAGTCGCTCATTCGCGTTCCAGCTCTTCTTCGAGCAATTGCTTCTGGTACAGGTCGGCGTAATAGCCGCCACGGGCCAGCAATTCGCTATGCGTGCCGCGCTCGACGATCCTGCCGTCGCGCAGCACTACAATCTGATCGGCGTGTTGCACGGTCGAGACGCGATGGGAAATCAGCACCGTGGTCCTCTGGCGCAGAATCGTTTCCAGGCGCCGCAGAATGCGTTCCTCGGTTCCCGTATCCACGCTGGACAGGGAATCGTCCAGAATCAGAATTTTTGGATCGCGAATCACGGCGCGTGCAATAGCCGAGCGCTGCTTCTGGCCGCCAGAAAGCGTGATGCCGCGCTCACCCACCATGGTGTCAAATTTTGCCGGGAATTCGTCAATTTCAGCGGCGATGCTGGCAACTTCCGCGGCCGCCTGAATCTGCTGGTCCGCCGCGCTTTCCACGCCAAACGCAATATTTTCCCGCAGCGTTTCGCTGAACAAAAAAGTATCCTGCGGCACATAACCCACCGCTCGCCGCAACTTTTCGAGCGGCCATTCCCGGATCGGCCGCCCGTCGATCAGCAGCGTTCCCTGGGGCGCCTCCCAGAGCCGGGCGATTAATGCGGCTAATGTCGATTTCCCGCTACCCGTGGGACCAACAATTGCCAGAATCGATCCGGCGGGAACGTGCAGGGAAATATCCTGCAGTACGGGCTTGTTTACAGCGGCATTTCCGTTTGACTTTGTTCCGTCCGTGTCGCTTCGCACGGTCGGATAAGTAAAAGTCATATTGCGGAATTCGATTTCGCCGCGGATTTCCGTGGGAGTTTTTTCCTGCACGACCGCGGCATCGTCGATCTTTGGCTCCGAATCGAGAATGTAGTTCAGCCTACCCATGGAAGCGCCGCCCCGCTGAAAAATGTTGGTCACAAATCCCAACGCAACCATCGGAAAAATCAGGCGCGTCATGAACGTGTAAAACGCGATGAGTTCACCGAGCGTAATACGGCTCTCGATCACTTGCCGGCCGCCTTGCCAAAGCACCAGCACAAACGTGAGACCCACGAGCATCTGGAGCAGCGGCATGAACAGGCTCCAGAAGTAAATCAGCCGCAGATTGCGATCGATATATTCGCGGTTCGGCTGGTCAAAGCCGCGAATCTCGGCTTCCTCCTGCACGTAGGCGCGCACCACACGCATGCCCGCGAGGTTCTCCTGGGCTTTCGCCGAAAGCACGGCGAGCGAAGCCTGGATTTTTCCGTAGAGCGCGTGAATCTGGCGGCCAAAGACCCACACCGTGATGGCCACCACCGGAACAGGAAGCAACACGTAAATGCTGAGTCGCGGTGAAATCCAGAACATCAGCACGACGGCAAGGACCATGGTCGCAAACGTGTTGGCGCTATACATGATTCCCGGACCGAGCACCATGCGCACAGAGTTCAAATCGTTCGTGCATCGCGACATCAACTCGCCGGTGCGGTTTCGCACGTAAAACTCAGGTTCCAGAGTCACCAGTTTATTCAGCAGGTCGTTCCGCAAATCGTATTCGATGTCGCGGGACAGGCCGATCAGGATTTGCCGCGTCCAATACGAAAAAAATCCTTGAATCGCGCAGACAATAATGAGGGCCGAACAGAATATCGCGAGTGTTTGGGGACTCTTAGGGTGATAGTAGGGAAGAAGGAAACCCAGCGAGATTTGCGTCAGGCGTCCCAATTGCGCCAGGGGAGCCTGAGCGCCTTTGATGCAATCCACGATGGCGCCGATCATCAAAGGCAGCAGCGTCCCTGTAATTCCCATGCCCGTTTGCGTCACCATCCCCAAAATTACTTCGCCCGTATGACGGCGCACGTAGGGATACAGACGCATCAGTTGCGCCCAACCGGAAGCGCGCTTCTGCGTACTCTTCACCGCGGAACCTGCTAATGTATTTGCTGCTGCGCTCATTTTAGAATGGACTGCGGGGTCTCCAGCGTGGGCACCTCACCCAGGAACCCTTTATGAGACTGGTCAAGCGATTGATAGCGTTTCGTTTTTGTGTTCCACCGGATGGAAATCGTCCGGCCTCCTGCCTCTCTATTAGATGACGAACTTTCTTCACCAGCTACGGCGGGTGCAAAATCTAATTCGAGACCCTGGCTGGTATCCGGATTGACCACCAGTCGCCAGCCCGTGACGGGAGCGGCAGGCGACCCTCCGACGTAACCCCTCGTATTTTTCAGGTGCTCATCGCAACGCAGAACCTCCGTCCACTTGCCGTCATCTTTCTCCACAATCACCGCGCGCGTGACGAAAATTGCCGATGAATGAGCTGCCTGCGTATGGCCGCCAGTGGCGCTGTTAAATCGGTTTACCACGAGCAATTGTTCCGATCCATTCCGCGCCAAATCTCCATGCGCGATGACCTCCGCCTGCCTGCCTAATACAGCTTCTGCGATCTGCTGACTCTCCGGAACCGCCGGGGCGACAGTTGCTGCGGCGGCCTCTGTGGGTGCTGTTTGTTGACCAGAATTGCACCCCACCAATAAAAACGCTGCCACTCCTATCAAAAGTGCCGGGACGAATCGTCCATTTCTAATATCCATAGTTTTCAATTCGACGACCGGCAATCTTTTTTGCAGCTCGCTTTTGTAGCTCGCCTCTTCAGTGGCGAGGATTTGCTTGCCAATCTCAAGGAAATTCCCGCGTCTAAACGCGCCCTACAACACAAAGCAGGAACTACAGGCTTGGAAACGCCAGCGTAATTTCAACCACGCGCCCCGAATCGCGCGCGCACAACACTTCCATCGCCTGAGGCACGTCAGACCCTGCCCAATCA
>JAOAPW010000059.1 GCA_025463105.1 Candidatus Acidiferrum typicum
CGGACTCCAGAAGAGTTACGGCCGAAAGCAAGGGTTTGGAGGAGCTTTACCGCGCTCTCGAGCAAGCGTGCGATCGCATGAGACACCTTCTTAAGAGTCGCGAGCCGGACCGTTACGTGACGACTCGGACTTAACATTCAATTCCGTCTATTTCCGCACATACGCATTCGCGCTCGTGAGTAGCACAGGCTTCAGCCTGTGTGCTTTTGAATTGGGAGGTAGCGGAGCGCAAAACCTCACAGGCTGAAGCCTGTGCTACTTGATCGCCGTTGCCGGTCGCCTAAGCAGCCCACGTGTTAAGTTCCCGCTATACAAGTGGCCCGGGGTTTTTTTTGTAACGATTTACAATTGCGTTGGCGCTCATGTAGCTGACCGCCTGTATCGTAAGCGTGGGATTAAATCCGCTCATCGACGGGAAGGTTGAGCTGCCAATGACGAATAAATTCGGAATGTCCCAGGTTTGGCCGTAACGGTTCACGACTGAAGTCTTCGGATCATTTCCCATGCGCGTGCCACCCTCGTGGTGCGCACCTGGGGCGCCTGGACCAAGAGGCGCACGCCACACATGCGTCGCTCCCATCGCGCGGCCAATCTCCTCCATCCTGGTCAGCAGGAACTCGACGCGCGCAAGCTCGTTCGGTCTCCGCCAGTCGTACGTGAGGCGCGGCGCCGGGAGACCATATTGATCGCGCACGTCCGGATCGAGGTCGATCGTTTGATCGGAGTACGCGAGATTTTCGGTTTGTGCGACGATCGCGCCGTAGCGCGCGAAATATTTTGCCAGAAAGTCGCGATAGGCCGCGCCCCAACGCGGAGTGCCGGGGGGCGGATTCAGACTGATGGCTGTGCCGATCGGACCGGCCTCGAGGTCAGCCGGGCCAATTGAAACTTGCGAGCCGCGAATGAAACCCAGGCCGCTGTGATCAAAATTATCGCCGTTGAAATCGTCGATGGTATGCTTCTGCGCGCTCGGACCCATGTAGACGTTGACGTAGCGATCATCGAATGCCGCAAATACCTTCGCCATCATATGGGCCATAAGATGCTTGCCCAACTGGCCGCTCGAGTTGGCCAGGCCATTGGGAAATTTTTCCGTCCTGGAAAGAAGAAGAAGGCGTGTGTTGTCGTAAATGAAGGGAGTGAGAATCACAATTTCCGCTTCAATCGTGTTATCGGAGCCGTCAGGGCCGTAATACGAGACGCCGGTTGCGCGCCCGCTATTATCCGTGTTCACGCGATAACACATCGTGCCGGTCACCAATTTGAAATTGCCCGTGGCATCGGCCTCAGGCAGTTTTGTGACGAGGATGCTGGACTTCGCGCCCACGTGGCATCCGAACGATTGGCAAAAGCCGCAGTACGTGCAGCCCGGCCTGTCATGATAAGGCTCCGAGAGGATCGCGCGTGGGGACGAAAACGGATGATAGCCCAGCTTGCGCGCTCCGGCTTCGAAGAGTACGCCAGATTGATCCGCTAGCAGTGCCGGTAGTGGATATTCGCGACGCCTGGGCGCCTCGAATACGTTGCCGCCGTCGATCTTGCGTCCTTGTAAATTGCCCGCTTTCCCCGACACGCCGAGCTCGTATTCCGCGCGATCGTAGTATGGCTCCAGATCGGCATAGGTGATGGGCCAGTCGGCGATGGACGAATCCGCCGGAATTGCCGCTGCGCTGTACCGCTCAATTGTGTGCGAGCGCGCGCGAAAATCGTCCTCATGAAACCGCCACGAAAGCGTGCCGTAGTGCACTGTGCCGCCGCCTGCCTGGTTGCCGTAATTCAGAATTGACATTGGATTCGCGCGCACTTTGGCGTTCGGACGCCACGTGACGGGCTGGCGCTTGGCATTCGGTCGCAATTCCTGGCGCTGGAAATAGCGCAATTCGTCGTGCGGATTGAAATCCGCGGTCTTCAGTCGCGGGCCGCGCTCCAGGCCAATTACTTTCATGCCCGCCTTGCCGAGTTCCGCCGCGAGGATTCCGCCTGCCGCGCCTACTCCGACGATGACGACATCAGTTTTTTCGGTTGCCATGGCTTATCCCTTCCGTATCGGGCTGGACGACACTGACTGAAGTCCAATCATCGGTGCGCGCGTGAATGCTTGTTGATTCTGCAGATCGATCGGAGTGAACATGGCTTGCGCGCCGGGGAAACCCACCAGGCGCCAGCCCGCGAAGTCTTTATTCCCGCCGTAGAGCGGGTCAGCAAACATACCTTCCATCGTGTGCGTGCGGACTGTATTGAAGAAGTCCTGCGCCGTGGGCCACGCGAAGCCGGTGGCCTTGCCTTCTTCAAGCGCGGCAAGTACTTCGTCCTGTTGCGCGGCGCTGAGGTGCTGGAATGACGTGTTGTAGGTCTTACGACAATAGACATCGAGTTGAGCAAGCCCGCGCCGGTAGAAATCCTGAAGATCGGAGTAAGCTCCCGCGAGAGCCAGGTCGATATAGTTGAGTACACCGGTTTCATTCGCGCCCGGCTTGTCTGGCGCGCCGGGCATCAGGCGTTCCGTGAACGCCGCCATCGTGACGGCATCGTCGTGATTGAAGAAGGCTCCATGTTCCGCGCCGCTTGGATGCTGATGAGCAGCAGATGGGTTCTCCGCATGGTTATGTTCCATCTGGGCATCCAGTTCGGGTACGAGTCCCGCGCCCGCAACGGCGCCCGCGCCAACTGCTGCGCGAACCAGGAATGCTCGGCGAGCTGCATCATGCTTGGTCATTGCTTATTTCCTCCCAACGCGTCTTGAACCGGAATTTCCGGAGAACAAAACGAACTTGCGTGAACAATAGCAATTTTTTACAGCGATGTCATTGGCCATGATGGCTAGTACCGAACCCCCCCCCACGCGTGAAAGCGACGCGTGGGGCACCCACACCCACCCTGCACCCGGAGACGTCGTGCTTTACGTCCAGAAGGCAAACTATGGTGATATCCTTCGTCGTTGGAAATCGTAAACGGAACATAGAGGGGCGCGGTGGGTAAGCAACGGCTGGAGGCGTTCACGGATGGAGTGATTGCCATCATCATCACCATTATGGTGCTGGAGATGAAAGTGCCGGCTGGTTCGGATTTTGCCGCGCTGAAGGCCGGTCTACCGGTGTTTCTGGCCTACGCCCTTAGTTACGCCAATGTTGGAATTTATTGGAACAATCATCACCACATGCTCCACATTACGGAGAAGATCAATGGGACGGTTTTATGGGCCAATCTGTTCCTGCTGTTTTGGTTGTCATTGGTGCCATTCGTGATTCGCTGGATGGACGAAACGCATTTCGCCCCTATGCCCACAGCGTCTTACGGCGTGGTTTTAGCTCTGGCAGCGATCGCTTACCTTCTCCTGGAGCGATCGATCATCAAATACAACGGTCCGCACTCGAAACTGGCTCACGCCGTCGGTAATGAACGGAAGGGTAAGCTATCGCTGTCGATGTACGTGTTGGCGATTCCTCTGGCGTTCGTTCGCCCGGGGATTTCAATCGCGCTGTACGTGCTGGTCGCAATAATATGGTTCATACCTGACCGTCGCATTGAATCGATTGTCTAGTCAAAGAAACTCAAGCTTTCGCGGGATATCTTCAGTCCAGCGCGCTCTCAGCGTTTATTCTTGCGATTGACTTTCTCGCCCGTCGCACTATGATAGATATATCGATATGAATCGGAAAATCCAATCGAGAGCCTGTACGTGTTGTTGCTACCCAACAGCGCCCGAGTGTGGGGAAAACGCGTAGCAGGGAAGAGATCGAACGAAGCGAACCCAACCCACCCTCGGTGACGAATCCGACGGTGGGTTTATTGTTTTTTTGGCGGAGCACGGTGGAGGAATATCAGAAATGAAGGCCTCAAATTCACTTTGGGCGGAGAAACTCAGCGGGAAATTGCCGGAGCCTCTGGCCCGCGAAATTGACATTTTTGAAACCGAAGTTGCCCTCAGGAAGCAGGGCAAGCTGGATGAACGTCTCTT
>JAOAPW010000065.1 GCA_025463105.1 Candidatus Acidiferrum typicum
TCCTTCGACGATACCAAGCAACGTGGACAAGAGATAGTCGTTCAAGTGTCCTCCAGGGAGCACTTCGGAAATTGGAAAACGCATTATAGACGAATCTAGACGATGGGAGAGGCGATCTCAAATTCACTTCGGTTGTAAGAGTTAAGATGCGGAGGGCCGATCATTAGAGTGAGACTTTGAGTAAACAGAATGTCGCCTACCAGAGATCTTGTCCGTCCCTTGAATCCGAAATCTGAGATGTGAAATCTAAAATTTGAAATCTGAAATTTCAAATCTGAAATCTCAAATTTCAAATTGGAGAATAATTAGGGAATTGCCCCATGGCATCGCGAATCCTATCAGCCGGCGCTCTCTTCGCGTCTCGCAGCTAGATCTTTGCCCATCCGAAATGCGTCTTGTCCCTGGCCATAATAGTTCTCTATGATTCCGAGTTGGCGATAGCCATGCTTTTTCCAGAGCGTTATCGCAGCTTCGTTGCTTGTCGCAGTTTCAAGAACCATGCGATGGCCGCCTCGCGAAATCATTTCCGTTTCGGCGGCGCTGAGCAGCAGCGAGCCAATCCCTTGGCGGCGATAATTTTCAAGAACGTCCAGCGTGATGACGTGTCCTTCGTCGGGCGCAAGTTCGGCCAAAATGAATCCCGCGACGTTGCCGCCGGATTCGGCCAGCAGGCAATAGGAGCCCCGTGCGCGAAGGTAGACCTTCATCTCGAAGCGGCCGTAGGAGATTCCTTTTGGGAAGCAGCTCTGGTCGATTCGATAGAGAGTTTCAAAATCAGAGGGCAGGTAGGAGCGCAGTTGGGGTAAAGAGGGTGCCACGCCCTGGCTCACAATTCGAGTATCACGGGAAGGATTAACGGCCGCTTGGAAGTTTGCTTCTTCAGGTAGCGTCGCAGGTCAACGCGAATTTTTTCCTTGATGACACCCCAGTCCGTCTTTTCCTCCGGATTGGACTGTTCCACGGTCTTGAGGATGACTTCGCGCGCGCCGGCAATCAATTCCTGACCATTGTCCGACGGCATGAATCCGCGGGTCACGATTTCCGGCTGCGATTCAAGCCGTCCGGTATGCTTATTGATGGCGATGATTGGCACGACCACGCCGTCCTCGGAAAGATGCTGGCGGTCGCGGATGACGAGTTCTTCGATCTCTTCAAGCGAGCCGGAATCGACGCACACGCGCCCTGCCGTCACCGGGTCGCGCTTATACGCATTGTCATCGGTGAATTCAATCGGCTGGCCATCTTCAATCAGGAAAATTTCTCCCGAGACTGCGCCGACGGTATGCGCCAGCGCTGCATGCCGGAAAAGTTGACGAAATTCTCCGTGAACGGGAATGAAATAGCGCGGCCGCACGAGATTGAGGAGAAGTTTTTGTTCTTCCTGGCTCGCGTGGCCGGAGACGTGGACGGTTCCTCCGTCATTATCGTAGTAAACGAGCGCGCGCTTGCGGAACATGTGATCCAGCATGCGGAAAATAGCTTTTTCGTTCCCGGGAATAATTCGTGCCGAGAGGATCACCGTGTCCCGCTCATCGAGCGTGAGCAGACGGTGGGTATCCACAGCGATGCGCGAAAGCGACGACATCGGCTCGGCCTGGCTTCCGCTCACCAGGACCACCAGTTTTTCCGGCGGGTAAGAACTGATATCTTGCGTCCGCACCACCAGGCCATCGGGGATGCTGAGTCTGTTCATATCGTGCGCGATCTCGACGTTATCTACCATGCTGCGCCCGACGAAGCCAACTTTTCGTCCTGCGGCCGCGGCAATGTTTACGATCTGCTGAATACGCGGTATGGATGACGCAAAGCACGACACAATGACCTTGCGCGTCGCGGCCCGCGTCAGTTCTTCAATGCGAGGCCGGACCGTCCGTTCCGAAGGCGTATATCCGGGACGCTCGACGTTTGTGCTGTCGCTGAACAACGCCAGCACGCCTTCCGCTCCGTACCGTGCGAATGCGTGCAGGTCGAACGGTTGGCCGTCGATCGGCGAGAGATCAATCTTGAAATCTCCGGTATGAATCACGACTCCCACGGGCGTGCGGATTGCCAAGGCGACACAATCAATCGTGCTGTGCGTCACGCTGATGAATTCGACTTCGAATGGTCCGACTTCCAGCTTGCGGCCGGGAATCACTTCGCGCAGGTCCGCCTTTTCGAGCAACCCGTGCTCTTCCAGGCGCTTATGAACCAGGGCCAGAGTAAATCGAGTTCCATAAATAGGCGCGTTCAGGTCGCGCAAAATGTAGGGCAGAGCACCGATATGGTCTTCGTGCCCGTGCGTGAGCAGGATCGCGCGCAAGTGCTGTCGATTTTGCTTCAAATAGGTGATGTCGGGAATGACGATATCGACGCCAAGAAGTTCTACCTCGGGGAACATCATCCCCGCGTCGATCAAAATCATGTCGTCGCCCGTTCGGAGCACGAGCATGTTCATGCCAAACTCGCCCAGTCCGCCCAGGGGAATTGCCAAAAGAGAAGGTTTCGTCAATGCAGCTCGTATCCTCGCGCGAGACGTATCATCGTATCACAGGGACATGCGGGAAATTGGGTTGCGCTTCAGTGTGGCGCGATGTTGTAGCCCTACCGGTCCGACCAGGACAGGGACTTTCCGGTTCCGTGATCCAACGAATCCGGCCCGAAGTACCGGTAATGCCCGGTAAACTTCCAATTGAACAGGACATCCTCGGTCTCAGAGCCGCAACATTGAAATATCAATTCGGGCCACCCGCAAACAATCTCGCAATCGCTACCAGGACGATGGCGCCGATCGTTGCCGCCGCGATGCTGTAAATAAAACCACCGCCCAATATACCCAGCTTCGTGAAGATCCAGCCACCGAGCAACGCGCCGATCAGTCCAATAAGAATATCCGCAATACAGCCAAATCCTCGACCGCGCGAAACCTTTCCCGCGAGCCATCCCGCAATAAGGCCGATCAGCAGCCAGGCCACGAAGGATTGCGAAATATAGACTGAATAGATGTGCATGAGGCGTTCCTTTTATCTCAACGGGCTTCCTCTAGAGCCACCATCTGTTCTTATGCGGGTTCCTGCTGCGTCATGCAATGTATCGTACCCAGGCCAAGAACAAGATCGAGACACGCGATTCCAATAACTTTGCGCCCCGGAAACAATTCCGCGAGTTTGGTTAGCGCCACAGCGTCATTCGGATCATTGAACGTTGGCACCAAAACAATCTTGTTGGCGATATAGAAATTCGCATAGCTCGCGGGAAGCCGCTGTCCGTCGAAATAGACGGGCGCGGGCATGGGCAGCGTTTCGACCCGCAACGGTCGGCCGTTCTGATCCTTCATCTCGCGAAGCCGCGCAAGATTTTCCCGCAGCGGATCGTAATTCGTCTCCGATGAATTTTTTTCGATAACGGTAACTATTGTCGTCGCATTCACAAAGCGCGCCAGATCGTCGACGTGGCCGTGCGTGTCGTCTCCTGCAATTCCATTCTTGAGCCATAAAACATGCGTGACGCCGAGAAAGTCCCGAAAGATTTCTTCAAGCTCCTCGCGTGTTACTCCCGGATTGCGGGCTTGAACAGAACTGAGCAGGCATTCCTCCGTGGTAAGCAGAGTGCCGCAGCCATTTACATCGATGCTGCCACCTTCGAGCACGACGCGCCGCCGGCGAAACTCAGGATGCCACTGTTTCCATTTGAGCTTCTGAGCAAGGCGGTCAGTCGCGGCGTCATCTTTCTTCCAATCATCGTATTTAGCCCAGGCGTTAAAATGCCAGTTGGTAACCGCGCCTTCGCCTTTTTCGTTTCGCACAAATATCGGCCCGAAGTCACGAATCCAGCCGCGATTGGTGGGAACGTGAAAGAAAGCCACGGCTGAAAGATTGGCGCCGGCCTTTTTCAGCATTCCGCGGACGACGCGTTCCGCGCCAGCGGTCGGCACCAGAATCCGGACGCGCTCCACCTGCGACAGGTGCCGCACAATATCCGCGTAGACCCAGGGAATCGGCGCAAATTTTCCGGGCCAGTCCGTTTTTTCGTGTGGCCACGCAAGCCAGGTTGCCGCGTGCGGCTGCCACTCCGCAGGCATGCGATAACCCAGAGCATCGGGTGCGGGCTCTAGTTGGAGCCCACCGGAAGAAACGGAAGCGGGCTCTACTTGTTTGCCCTGAATGCTGAAGCGGGGCCCGCTGGAAGAACGTCCGCGCTTCACTCGTGCCATCGATTCAAAATGGGAGAGTATGCATCAATGCGGCGGTCGCGCAGGAACGGCCAATTTCGGCGTACTTCTTCGACGCGTTTAAGATCGCACTCGACTATCAAAATTTCTTCCTTGTCAGCGGAGGCCTCCGCGAGAATCTGGCCGAAGGGATCGCAAACAAACGAATGTCCCCAGAACTCGAGTCCGCTTTCAGGCGTGCCTTCAAAGCCGACACGATTCACGGCGGCGACAAAAACTCCATTGGCGATGGCATGTGAACGCTGAATGGTTCGCCAAGCGTCAAGCTGCGCGGCGCCGAATTCCTCTTTCTCGGACGGGTGCCAGCCGATTGCCGTGGGATAAAAAAGAATGTTCGCGCCGCCCAGGCTCGAGAGGCGCGCCCCTTCCGGATACCACTGATCCCAGCAAACCAGTACGCCGATGCGCCCAAATCGCGTGTCGAAATTCGGAAATCCCAGATCGCCGGGAGTGAAATAAAATTTTTCGTAATAAAGCGGATCGTCGGGGATGTGCATCTTGCGATATTTACCCAAGAGCGCTCCGCCGGCATCAATCACGGCGGCCGTATTGTGATAAATTCCCGCGGCCCGGCGCTCGAAAAGCGATCCGATAATCACCACGTTCAAGCTGCGTGCGAGCTTGGAAAGCGATTCCGTGGAAGGTCCCGGAATACGTTCGGCGAGTTCAAACAACTCGGCGTTTTCTTCGCGGCAAAAATATTGGGAACGAAATAATTCCTGAAGGCAAATGATTTGCGCGCCCTGCTTCGCGGCTTCCTGAATGCGGGCCTCGGCCTTGGCAAGATTTTGCCTAGGATCGAGAGAGCAACTCATTTGAATCAAACCGATGGTAAATTTTTCCGGCATCCACGAATCATAGCATCTTCTTTTTAATTTTGACGCGGGGACATTTCATTTATCGATGATTTAACCGGAGACTGTGTGACGGTATAGAAGAGCCGGTTTTGCGCATGGATCGAGTCGCGATTTAAAAATTCAAGGTTCAGATTTGAAGTTTCAAATGTGAAGTCTCAAACTTCAAATGCGATCGTTGCGCGCCGTCGGATAAAGAAAAGTCTTGCGGATCAATCGTCTTCGCCAATCATAATCGCCGCCGCCAAGACGGTCGTCCACAGGCCGCGTTTATCGCCTACCGCCGATTGCGTAATATTCATCGTGCGGACGATTTTATTGGAAATTCGATAGACTTCCTTTTTTTCATCCCAGGAAAGATCCGGGTCGAACTCGACGTTCAGCGTGGTGGCCAGCATCTCGGCGGCCAGCTCTTCGGTGTACTCACCGGCAACCTCTTCGGTTTCGCCGAACGAGTGATGTTCGGAAAGATATCCGTACATGGACTTGTCGGCGGGAAGCGCCAAGCCGATGCCCGCGGCGATCAGCCGGTGCGCCTCGCGCGTCGAATTTTCGCTGATGACAGTGAAGGCAACCTGTCCAGGCTGGATGTGTTTCAACCCTTCACTGCGGGAAATGAGTTTGCAATTTGGAGGAAAAATCGAAGAAACGCGGACGATGTTGCACGCCGCGATTCCCGCGCTGCGCAAAGCTAGCTCGAAACTCGAGAGCCGCTCCCGATGTTTTCCGACACCTTTTGTGAGGAAAATCTTTTTCGCGACGAACGCCATGAGTGGTGCCGGAGTGCGGTGCCTCCTAAGTTAGTGCGGACTCCAAACGGAGCGCGCACCCCAGTTGTGCTAAAAATTCGCGTGAAAACTTTTACGCGTGCGGAAAAGTAACAAGAACACACCACTGTGTCAATCGATTTCCCACGGTCGCGATAAATTCGTGTATTAATTCGATGCAAAAAGCCACAGGAGACCGCTCACGAGACTACTCCGCCGGGCAGAGTTTCAGGAACTTCTCCAGAGTGGACGCCAGCGAAGTCAAAGTTTGCATATCTTTTGCGGTGAAATCCGGCCCGGAATCCGAAGCGGAGCGCCCCTTGCGCGAAATTTGGACGACGCCCGTAACTTTCTTTCCATCCAGGATGGGAGCGCTCATGATCTTATAGATTGTCTCTCCCTGACGGCGGCCGAGTGGCACGCCTTCGAACACGCTCGCGTGCCGCGACGTATTGAAATTATTTGCCATCTCAGTCTTGCGTTCCCTCACGGTTCGCGCCGCCAGGGCGCTTGTGCTCGTCAAGGGAATGGTGCCGACAACGGAAAGTTTTTCGGGTATTACAAACTTCAGGCTTTTGCTTTTCGAGCTGACCGCGAGAATCGCCACCTCATCCGGATCCGCCCCGAACATTTTTCCAACTGTCTCGGCCAACAGCGCAAATTCCTCTGTGGTCGGAGGCTTGCCCGCGTGAGCCATGGTGTCAAGCAATGCCCCCAGATCAACGACTTTCTTTTCGGTCATCAATGCCTCTCCGCCGCATCTCCGGTAACCACCTCTCGGATGTCATTATATCCAAATCGAATCGCACACAATTTCCGAATTTTACGGCGTGTGTTGTCTTGATATGTTGGCGGGAATTACCTATACTCAGATTTCTGATCAAGATGAGCCGGAGCCAGGATGTCCGCGACTGAAGTCGACTTACGAGATTACCGCCCATTTTCCCTTCGCCAAACACATTATCTTAGGGAAATTGTGCCCGAGAGCCTTGTCAGGAACGGCAGCCTGGTCGAAATCCATCATTTCTCAGCAATAGAAGTGAATTCAGGAGTCGCAAGATGACAGAATCGGCAGAGACGCAACAACATCCGGTCGCGGGCAATCGATTCGTAGCGATCTGGACAAGCGTGATCGGCAAAAAAGTTGTGATGGCGGTAACGGGCGCCGTGCTGATCCTGTTCGTCATCGCGCACATGGTGGGCAACCTCAAGATTTTTTCCGGGCAGGAAGAAATCAACGCCTACTCGCGATTTTTGCGCGAAGTGGGCTGGCCCGAGCTGGGGTATGGACAACTTCTCTGGCTCGTCAGAATCGTGCTTCTCGTGTGCGCGGTTCTTCATATTACAGCTGCGGTCCAGCTGACTCGAATGAATTGGCGAGCACTCCCAGTGGGCTACGAAAATCGAAAAGATGTCGAAACAACCTGGGGCGCCGTCACGATGCGCTGGGGCGGTTTGTTGTTGGCCGTCTTTATCGTCTTCCATCTCCTCCATTTCACCGGCGGTCTCGTGGGCTTCCAGTCAGGCCAATTCGAGCACTTAATGGTCTATCAGAATGTTGTGGCCGGATTTTCTGTCTTGCCGATCTCTCTATTTTATATCGTGGCTATGGGAGCGCTCTGCCTGCATCTCGACCACGGAATCTGGAGCATGTTCCAGACGCTCGGTTGGGTTACGGTTCAGAATACAAAAAGCATCAGAACATTTTCACGACTTGTCGCGATCATAATTTTTGTAGGATTTATTTCAGTGCCCATTTCGGTGCTTGCGGGTTGGTTGCGCTGACGGGCCTGGGCTTCGACTAGAGCCCGCCAGAAAGAGCGCAGGTCGGCCGCGAAGCCTGCTGGAAGAGATCGGGCTTTCATTTGAGCCCGCCACAAGGATAAAGATGCTCGAATCCAAAATACCGTCCGGCCCAATTGAAAAGAAGTGGGAAAAAGCCCGCTTTGATTTTAAGCTGGTGAATCCTGCGAACCGCCGCAAACACTCCGTGATTATCGTGGGCTCGGGACTCGCCGGGGCAGCGGCAGCTGCTTCGCTTGCGCAGCAGGGCTATCGCGTGGATTGCTTTTGCTTTCAGGACAGTCCGCGCCGCGCGCATTCCATCGCCGCACAAGGCGGCATCAATGCCGCCAAGAACTACCGTAATGATGGCGACAGCATCTTCCGCCTTTTTTACGACACAGTGAAGGGCGGAGACTTTCGCGCGCGCGAGGGTAACGTCTACCGCCTGGCGCAGCTCAGCGTCAATATCATTGACCAGTGCGTGGCCCAGGGAGTCCCGTTTGCCCGCGAATACGGCGGGTTGCTCGATACGCGTTCCTTCGGAGGGGTGCAGGTTTCGCGCACATTTTATGCACGCGGCCAGACGGGCCAGCAACTTTTACTTGGTGCGTATCAGGCGCTCGAAGAGCAGGAGGCGGCGGGCAGCGTGAAGATGCACAGCCGCAGCGAGATGCTCGACCTCGTTTTGGTCAATGGCAAAGCGCGCGGCATCATTACTCGCAACCTGGTAACTGGCGCCATTGATTCTTATGCCGCGGATGTCGTGGTGCTGGCGACCGGTGGTTACGGCAACGTCTTTTATCTTTCGACCAATGCCAAGGGCTCCAACGCCACTGCGATCTGGCGTGCCCACCGTCGCGGCGCGCTCTTCGGCAATCCTTGCTTCACGCAGATTCATCCGACCTGCATTCCCGTCAGTAGCGAGCATCAATCAAAATTGACCCTGATGTCTGAATCATTGCGGAATGACGGCCGCGTATGGGTTCCCAAGAAACAGGGTGACACGCGCCCCCCGAGTCAAATCCCCGAGGACGAGCGCGACTATTACCTCGAGCGGCGTTACCCAAGCTTCGGCAATCTCGTGCCCCGCGACGTTGCCTCGCGCGCCGCCAAAGAAGTTTGCGACGAACTGCGCGGCGTCGGACCAGGCGGCCAGGGCGTCTATCTCGACTTCGCCGATGCCATTCGGCGTATGGGCGAGGCACAAGTCCGCGAAAAATACGGCAATCTCTTCGACATGTACGAGGAAATTACGGGCGAGAACGCATACAAAGTGCCGATGCGCATTTATCCCGCGGTTCATTACACGATGGGCGGACTGTGGGTCGATTACAATCTGATGTCGACCATCCCGGGGCTTTTCGTCGCAGGCGAGGCAAACTTTTCAGACCATGGCGCTAACCGCCTTGGCGCGAGCGCCCTGATGCAAGGCCTGGCCGATGGTTATTTCATTTTGCCGTACTCGCTGCCGAATTACATTGCTTCAAGTCCACTCGAAAAAGTCGATACCTCGCACCCGGCGTTCGCCGCAACGAAGGAAGAGGTTAGCAGGCGCGTCGCGACGATGGTTAACGTTCGCGGCAAGCGAAGCGTCGACTCCTTTCACAAAGAACTTGGCAAAATGATGTGGGAAAATTGCGGCATGGCGCGATCGGAGCAGGGTTTGAAAAGCAATCTTGAAAAAATCCCCGCATTGCGCGAAGAATTCTGGAAGAACGTCAATATCGTCGGGACGGGCGAGGAATTGAACCAGTCTCTCGAGAAGGCAGGGCGTGTCGCCGATTTCCTCGAGCTCGGCGAACTGATGTGTCTCGACGCGCTGCAACGCAGGGAATCATGCGGCGGCCATTTTCGTGTGGAAAGTCAAACGCCGGAGGGCGAAGCTCTGCGCGATGACGAGCACTTCTCCTATGTATCCGCATGGGAGTGGAAGGGAGAAGGCGGGCAATGGGAATTGCATAAGGAGCCGCTCACCTTCGAGTACGTTCACCTTGCGCAGAGGAGCTACAAGTAGCCATGAACCTCACACTCAAAATCTGGCGGCAGCAAAATGCCAAGGCGTCCGGTGCATTTGTCACCTATCAGGTGCAAGGCGTGACGCCAGACATGTCCTTTCTCGAGATGCTCGATCTCCTCAACGAAAATCTTCAAGCCAAGGCCGAGCCCCCGGTGGCCTTCGAGCATGATTGCCGCGAGGGAATTTGCGGCGCATGCGGTTTTCTGATCAATGGAGTAGCGCACGGAGGCCGGCGCGGCACCACGGTCTGTCAACTCTCCATGCGTTTCTTCAAGGACGGCGATTCTGTAACGCTGGAACCCTGGCGCGCGCGTGCTTTTCCCGTCTTGCGCGATTTGGCCGTCGATCGTTCCCCCTTCGATCGAATTATTCAGGCAGGAGGCTTCATCACCGCGCCTACCGGCGGCGCTCCGGAAGCCAATAACATCCTCGTGCCCAAGGACTCGGCAGAAACCGCGTTTGACGCGGCCGCTTGCATAGGATGCGGCGCCTGCGTCGCCGCGTGTCCCAATGCGGCCGCGATGCTCTTCACCGCAGCGAAGGTGACTCATCTGAACTCCCTGCCGCAGGGACAGCCGCAGCGCGATCGCCGTACTCTGAGCATGGTCGCGGCTATGACCAATGAAATTTTCGGTAGTTGCACGAACCATGGGGAGTGCGAAGCTGTTTGCCCCAAGAAAATCCCCATCGAGTTCATAGGAAAGATGAACCGCGACCTGATTCATGCAACGCTTCATCATCGCGGCGACTAGATTCCAGGAAATCGTTGAGCATCCTGGAAGCGATCTCACCGTATTGGCGCCTCCTCGCTTGGATGGCTCTCAAATCCCATGCGCGCTGACAACCTTTCCTCTCGTGCCCACGAGATTCACTTTGGAAGCATCGTCTTCGACACCCACGCGGACACACCCCAGCGTTTCTTTTTCGACCAATTTGATTTAGCGCAACGGGATGCTGAAGGAGGCGTGGATATTCCGAGGATGCGTGAAGGAGGCGTCAGCGCGATTTTCTTCGCCCTTTGGGTTCCCGTTCACATCACGGGATCAAAGGCGACACGCCGCGCTCTCGATTTGCTGGATGCGACACTCGAACAGATCGGCCACCATCCAAACGACTTGATGCTCGCTGCATCCTCCCAAGACGTCCGCGCTGCCCGCGCCCAGGGAAAAATCGCAGTTCTGCTGGGCGTCGAAGGCGGTCACGCCATCGACAACAATCTCAATGTCCTGCGTGACTTCTTCGCGCGCGGCGTGCGCTACATGACGCTTACGCACAACGCAGCAACCGATTGGGCCGATTCCTCGAACCAATCGCCGCTGCACCAGGGCCTCACGGATTTTGGCAGGGAAGTGATCCGTGAGATGAACCGCCTCGGGATGCTGATTGACATTTCTCACGTATCGGACCAGACCTTTTACGACGTCCTGGAAGTCTCTGGCGCTCCCCTGATTGCGTCGCACTCGTGTTGCCGGGCTATTTGCAATGCCCCTCGCAATATGAGCGACGACATGATCAAGGCGCTGGCTGCACATGGCGGAGTCATCCATATCACTTTTCACAGCGCCTTCTTGAGCCAACAATACGCGGACGCCACACAGTCTCCTGATTCCGAATGGCGCCTCAACCTCGAGGCAATCGCAGAGAAATACGGAGAGAACGAGGCTCGCAAGCTCGCGGAAGAGCAGCGCCTGAGCGACGATTTGACTCGAGCGGGAAAATTGCCTGCGGTCA
>JAOAPW010000068.1 GCA_025463105.1 Candidatus Acidiferrum typicum
GCTGGCCGTGCACACCCGCATTGTTGGCGACACCGGAGGCTACGCCGGCACTGGAGGCAAGTGCCTGCTCCGCGCTGCCTGCCATTCGTGTGGTCCTTACCGTGTTCCAAACGTGGACGTGGAATCAAAAGCCGTATTCACGAACAATCCCACCAGCGGCGCCATGCGTGGTTTTGGCAGCAACCAGGCCCAATTCGCGATGGAAGGCGTCATGGACCTTCTCGCGGAAAAAGTGGGCGTCGACGGATGGGATATTCGCGTGCGAAATGTTCTGAATCCGGGTGATAAGTTCGCGACCGGGCAGATCATGCGGGAAAGCGTTCGCGGCATGCGCCAGGCGCTTGAAGCGGTGAAGGACATCTATAAGAACGCGAAATATGCCGGCATCGGGTGTGGCATCAAAAGCACCGGTATCGGAAACGGCGCGATCGAAAGCGGCCACATCATCATCCGCGTTCTCGAAGGTGGCCGGCTGGAGATCCTCACCGGGTACACGGAAATGGGCCAGGGTGTTTTCACAACGGTTCGGCAAGCGGTATACGAAGAGACCGGCCTTTCACCGGACACCATGTCCGTGCACTGGGACAAAGAGATGGGCGCCAAGTGCGGCGAGGCGTGGGCGTCACGCGCCACTACGCTAAGTTGCGCCGCGGCTCAGCGGGCGGGTCAAAAGCTTGCCGCCGACTTGAAGGAGTTCCCTATCGAGAAGCTTGTCGGCCGCGAGTACAGTGGGGAATACATCTGTAATTTCACAACGCGTCCCGGCACTCCCGAGGCTTTGAAGAATCCGACCACGCACATGACCTTCAGTTATGCCACCCAAATCGTCATCCTGGACGAGAACGGGCGGCTCGATCGCGTCGTTGCGGCGCACGATGTTGGCCGCGCCATCAATCCCAAAGCGTGCGCTGGTCAAATTGAAGGCGGCGTACATATGGGACTCGGCTACGCGCTCACCGAAAATTTCACTTCCACGAATGGACGGCCCGATTCCCTTCTCTTGCGAGACTGCGGCATTCTGAAGGCCAAGGAGACGCCGCAAATCGACGTCATCCTGATTGAGGTGCCGGACGAAGTTGGGGGTTATGGCGCAAAGGGAGCCGGCGAAATTGGCTTGGTGCCAACAGCTGGTGCGGTTGCCGGCGCTCTGTATTCCTACGACAAAATACGCCGCTTCAACCTGCCGATGCAAAATTCTCCCGCGGCGGAGCCTTCTGTCCCGAAATCTCGCCGTAAGGCGATGGTCCACGCAGGAAAGTAAATCAAAGATTTCAACAGAGGGCACAGAGTACTCAGAGCAAACAATACGTAGAGGTAATTCCCTCTCTCTTCTCTGATGCTGAATAGTTTTTCTTTTCTCCTCTCTGTGGCCTCTGTGCACTCTGTGTTAAAGCCTTGATCTTTAACTCAGCAACAATTTTGCCTCGAAGGGCGCGCGAGACATCACGTGCGCTTCGCCATCCGTAATGAGGACCATCTCTTCGAGCCGAACTCCACCGCCTCCGCGCACGCCTTCGACCCAGATCAAAGGCTCGACCGCGAAAACCATTCCCGGTTCAAATTCATAAACGGGAGCGCCCGGTAGCGTCTCCCCGATGTAAGGCGGTTCGTTTGCGCCAATGCCCACGCCGTGCCCGATGAAGAGCGACAAGAAACGTTTTCCCAGTTTGTACTTCTCCGCCGTTTGAATAATCGCTTGCGACGCATCCTGATTGGTACACCCGGGACGCATCTTGGCGATTCCCGCGCGCAACGCCTCATAGACCGCCGTAAAGATTTCCTGCTGTTGCCGCGACGGTTTACCGCAAATCGTGGTGCGCGCGACGTCGCCGAAATAGCCGTTCCAGTTCGCGCCAATGTCGATGAACACGAGATCGCCATTGCGAATCAATTTGTCGCTGCTGATGCGGTGCGGCGGTGACATATGTTCGCCTGACGCGACGAATGGCGTCATCACATGCGCGTATTCTCCGCCCAGGCGAAAAAGCGTTCGCATCGCTTCGCCCGCGACGTCGCACTCGCGCACGCCTTCCGCAATCGCCGCCACTCCCGAAGCTGTAACCGCGTCAGCAAGAGCCGTGGCTTCTTCGAGCATGGCAATTTCTTCCGGGAGCTTGATCCTGCGCGCCTGCTGCATCGGAGTGTCGCCATCTTCCAGGCGCACTTCGGGCAAATATTTGCCGATGAGCTGCATTACGCTGGTGTTGGCTTCATCCATTCCAATACGCCCACGCGTCAAACCATGTTCTTGCAGCACGGGCGACAGAATGGCGCGCACGAATCCTTCGATCAACGATCGCTCTTCGATGATCGGTATTGTGTGGATTTCCGTGATCCAGGGCATCGTCCGTTCAGCGCGATCGCGCTCGCCCCCCGAGCAAAACAGTATCGGCGGATGATCGGCGATCAGTAGCGCGCCGTTAAGCGCGGTAGTCTTGCCGGCAATCAGTTGCGGGCGCAGGTCGGTGAGATAGCGGACATTTTCATCCTTCCACACCAGGAGCGCATCGAGTTGAGCCTCTTCACGCCTGCGGTGCGCGTTGGCAACCCGCTTCTGCCGCAAAGCACCTGGATCAACTCTCGCTTCATAAGCCACTTGAAATGGTCCCCGCGCAAAACGATCCATCCGATCCTCCGGTTTCATTCAGTTACGTCGTAGGGACACGGTTCACCTAAAACGTCCTCCGTGAACGGCATATCATGTCCCTACAGTAAGAATCCGAGTTGAGTCCGCATCATCATAAGCGAGCAAGTTGTCTGTGTGCGCTATTTTTCGACGGGAGAACATTTCTAGCCTTCATCGCTTTTTACAAAAACGTTACAGAAAACACATATCGTCGCGACAATTCATCTACCGGGAACCGGAATACTTTCAGCATCTCTTTAAGCTGTGCGATCAGACAATTATCGCAGCTCAAAAGAGGATTTTTGAAACTCTGACAATGGAATAAAGTGAATCGGAAGGAGTGTGGAATGAAATCTATCACGAAATTTCTTGCGGTCCTTATTTTTGCCGTACTCGCACATCCAAATCTAACGTCAGCTCAGCACTATACGGAGACGGTTCTGGTCTCCAATTTCAATGTTCCTAACCAAACGCCGGTCACGGACTCTAATCTCCAGAATGCCTGGGGACTTGTCGCTAGTCCCACTTCGCCGTGGTGGGTTGCCAATAACGCCGGAGGCACCTCAACTCTTTATAACGCTACGGGCCTGACATTATCACCTCCTTCAGTCCCGCCCGTCGCTATCGTCCCAATCAACGGCAACGGAATCGTAACCATCCCGAGCGCCCCCAGCCAGAACGGAGCTGCAGGCTCGCCGACCGGAATCATGTTTAGCGGCAACCCTGCCGTTTTCCATCTCCCGAACGGTAATCCAGCCAATTTCATCTTCGTGACCGAGGACGGCACTGTTCAAGGCTGGGCCGGCGGACCGACCGCGACGATCGTGGTCGACAATTCCGTAGAACCCGATGCGGCAAATGGAGCCGTATACAAAGGCGCTACCATCGCTGAAATCGACGGAAAGGAATATATTCTGGCTGCGAATTTCCGTAGCGGCCACGTCGACGTTTTCGATTCTACATTCACACAAGTGCAGCTCGTAACAAAAGACACTGATGGCGACGAGCGCCATTCCAGAGCTGCCTTCGACGACGACTCCATCCCCAAGGACTTTGCGCCGTTCAACATTCAAGGCATTGGCCCCAACATTTACATCACCTACGCCAAGCAAGATGCCCCGAAACACGATCCGGTAGGCGGCGAGGGATTGGGTTTTGTGGATGTTTTCACCAGCGACGGCAGGAGGCTGCAGCGCCTCCAACACGGAAACTGGTTTAATGCGCCATGGGGAACCGTCCTGGCTTCGTCAAATTTCGGCGAATTCAGCCACACTATTCTGATTGGAAATTTTCGTGGCGGGACAATTGCTGCTTTCAACCCGGTTACAGGACGTTTCATGGGAAATGTTCTGAACCCCGACGGATCGACACTGAATATCGATGGGCTGTGGGCTCTTCAATTTGGCAACGGAGGCAGCGCCGGCCCGGCAGAAACTCTGTTCTTTACCGCAGGCCCCAATAACGAGAAGGATGGCCTGTTCGGCACCTTGACTCCAATTGCCAGTGAACTGAACGAGAAAGACGAACAGTGAAGCTGCAGGCGTAGTTTCTTCGTAAGTCTAATTTTCGGACGGCGGCAGAGGCGCCAAGTCCCTGCCGTCGGTCCCGATTTGCAATCTACTCAATCCGTAACGCGGACTTCGTCGAGGGTCAATTCCGCTCGATGAAGGCGAATTATTCTATAACTGCGGGAAGTAAAAAATGTTAGATTGCGGTTGCTTTTCATTTTCCTTAGGGTCCGTGCGGAGATTAAACCGATGCGAAGAATATTTTTTGCGTTCCTGCTAACCGTTTCGTTTGCGGGTGTTGTTTTTGCTCAGGAGGTAACCGGCGCGAAAGCCGAAGCGGTGAAGAAAGAAATAATGGCCATAGAGAACGAGAAAGTTGCGGGCCTATTGCGGGGCGGATCCGAACCTGTCGATTGGATCGTCAAATATGACGCTGAGAACATCGCGCAAACCGATGTCGATGGAAGCACGCCCAATAAGGCTCAGATTGAGGCGGGACTGCAGCCTGGAGTATTCAAGATGCACTCCATGAAACAAGATGGTCATCAATTCCGAGTCTATGATGACGGGAAGGTCGCTGTCGTGACTTACCACGCCCTCGGCGTCGTCGAACGAAATGGCAAATCAGTGAACCGCGAAAATCTGTTTTCGGATGTTTGGGTCAAGCAAAACGGAGCCTGGCTGCGCGTCCTTCACCAGGAGAGGGACATGCCAAAGCAATAAATCGATTCCAGCGGCAGCATCTCAGTTTTGCGCAGCCTCTAGCGTGTTGATGCAATGATTTTGTGGCGCCGGCCTCCCGCCGGCAGTTTTGGGGTTTTGTTTGGTGACGGAAAAACAGTCGGCGAGAC
>JAOAPW010000090.1 GCA_025463105.1 Candidatus Acidiferrum typicum
AACCAGGCCGGGAGGTAGCGGAATCGGACTTGCCAGTGCCTTTCGAACTGTGCAATTGCTGAATGGTTCGATAGACTTTAAGTCTGAAGTGGGACACGGAACGACATTTCGAATCGAGCTGCCGCTGTCTCATCAAACGGAGCCCACGCTATCCCGTCCGCGCGAAGCGAGCGCGGCGCCAATGCCAAATGCATAAAATGCCGAGACGCCAACTCTTTGTGCTCCTCTTTGCGACCGCTCTTGGGGCTTCCGGTTGCGGCACCAAACATGTGGTGCGCGCGGCCCCTCCCTCTGTGAGCACTCCCCCACCAGAGGAAACCGCTCCGATGCCGCAACCGACGCTGCCTCCTCCGGTGGAGACCCAGACAGAAGAACCACCTCCGGAAGCTCCGCTTCCGGCAACACCATCGTTGCCGGCCAAGCGCCCTGCGCCGCGACCTCGTCCGCAGCAGGCTGAATCCGCCGATCCGGCGCCCCCTAAACCGGCGCCGCCTCAAATTTCACCGCAACTATCTCCAAGGGACCTCGCAGCGGCACAGGGCAACACGACGGCGAATATCAAAAAAGCCGAAGAGAACCTGCAGCTTGCAAGCGGCAAGCAGCTCAGTGCTGCTCAGACAGATTTGGTGGGGAAAATAAACGGTTTTCTGGGACAGGCTCACGAGGCCATTGTCGCCGACGACTGGATCCGCGCGCTGAACCTGGCGGAAAAAGCGCGAGTATTATCCACCGAACTGGTCAAGTCATTCTGATCTGATTTTTCCCAACAGCTGTAGCGTTGGCTCGTGGACCGCGTCCGTGGACCGGCGATTACTGCTAAGATGATTTTGTGAATACGTATGACGTCGTCATCGTGGGTGGCGGCATCATTGGCGGCTCGATCGCCTTTGAATTGGCTCAAAGGAATCTGCGCGTCATTGTGCTCGATCGCCAGGAACTGATGCACGAAGCGTCCTGGGCAGCTGCGGGCATGCTCTCGCCGGCGCCGGACTGCCCCGCCGATATTCCTCTTGTGCCGCTGGGCCGCGCGAGCCTCGCCCTTTATCCAGGATTTATCGATGCTATCGAGGATTCCTCAGAGATCAGCACAGGTTACCGAACCGGCGGTACGCTGGAAGTTTTGTGCCACGGCGACACGGAGCGTGAGCTTAGCACGATCGTCGCGCTGCATCATGGCCTGGGTCTCGCCTGCGAGCCACTGCCGCTGGAAGAGGCTCACGAAATGGAGCCTGCGCTTGGACGCGAGGCGCGTGCCGCAGTATTTCTTCCCGACGAAGCTTCGGTAAATCCACGCTCATTGAGCGCCGCGCTCCTTGATGCCTCAAGAATGGCTGGAGCTGAACTGAGTCCGCGAACTGATGTCGTTTCGCTTATAAAAGATAAGAAACGATGTGCGGGAGTGAAAACTGCAGCCGGTGAGACTTTTTCCGCCGGACACGTCGTAGTAGCCGCTGGCTGCTGGACGTCTCAGCTTTCCGACGCTGCACCGTACGCGCCTACGCGGCCTGTGCGCGGCCAGATGGTCGCTCTCCAGCACGCGGGCAAACCTCTCCGACGCGTCTTGCGTTCGGAACGTGGGTACATCGTGCCGCGTGACCAGGCGACTCCACAGAATTTGGTCGCGGGGAGCACAATCGAGAACGTGGGCTATGAGAAGGCTGTCACTTCGGGCGGGCTCGAACAAATCCTTGGCGCCGTGAATGAACTCGCTCCCAGCCTGGCCGGCGCGGAAATCCTGGACACGTGGAGCGGACTGCGCCCTGGCACTCCCGATCACTTGCCTATCCTTGGGCCAACCGATACGGAAGGATTGATAATTGCCACCGGCCATTATCGCAACGGAATACTGCTCGCGCCGGTTACGGCAAAGCTCATCACGGAGTGGATTACCGAAGGCAGAACATCATTGAATTGCGAAGATTTTAGTCCCCTGCGATTCCTGCGAGGGAATGTCGATAGGTCCGCGAAAGCGCAGTAACGAACCACCAAATTCCAGTTGTAAAAGCGATCGGCTTAAAACGGCGAGTTATTGCGTACCGGTACGCGATTTGCCGGACCAGGCAATGTTGATGCGCGGCCCGGATCGGTAAAATTCACGCGACTTGCGTCCAAATAAATTGCGCGGTCGGTAATGATGTCGACTGTCGTGCCCCGCGGCAACTCCATCTCAGGGCCTCGCGTGAGCAGCACCGCGGCGAGTCCTACAGCTGCGCCAACACCCGCTCCAATTCCCGCGCCTTTGCCGCTTTGCGCGGCGATGGCTCCA
Organism: Candidatus Acidiferrum typicum; assembly: GCA_025463105.1. Lineage (GTDB taxonomy): Bacteria > Acidobacteriota > Terriglobia > Acidiferrales > UBA7541 > Palsa-360. The sequence continues at coordinate 2,267 of JAOAPW010000090.1, forward strand.
ATTCCCGCGCCGACTCCGGTCGATTTTACGACCGTGCCGACGTCGCTCCCCTTGTTGGTATCGCCTTTAATCTTCCCTTCACTGTCGGTGGACTCATTTCCGCCGGTTCCGGCATTGGTCGGCACGGCATTAAAATCGACGGTATAACCATTGGGAAGGATCATCGAGTTCAGCCGCATGCGAATTTCGCCAACGCCCTTCACTTTACCGGGGCGTTTTGTCTCCTGTATTTCCCCCTGCACATAGGTACCGGCCGGGATGAGAATGCGGCCCTTGATGGCAATCGGAAAAAGTGTTTCGAGATAGACAGGCTCACCGGAACGCGCATTGCGCGTGGTCACCGCATTGTGCAACACCAGGGGCATGCGCGTGCCGGCTGGAACGACCAGATTTTCCGCAGTTGTACTCGAGGACGCTGCCGGCGACGTGACTGCATCTTTCGTCATTGGTGTCGTTGCGGCGGTCTTAGGGGGCGTAACCGGGCCTTGCTGCTCTTGCGCGTGTAAGATAGCGCCTTGCGCGAGCAGTGCTACAACCGCCACAACTGCTGACATGAGTCGCATTCCCTTACCTCACCTTGACTCTTCTCTTGAATATGACAGAGTAGATAACAGGCAGCGCATTCAGTCAATGTAAATGTGCGTTACCGGCGGACGCTCGTCAGCTCTCCATTTGAGTTCTTGATTCCCCAAACGAAGGATGGCATCCTCTTTTTCAAAATCAGATCCTGATTCAGCATTGTCGGAAGATGATTGAGGAGGGAAAAATGAAAAAGATAATGATGTTCGTGCTTGGCCTCGCGGCATTTCTAATGCCCAGCGTATCGCGGGCGCAATTGGCCGCCCCGAATGACGCAGGCGCTTCGATGGGCCACGTTCATTTATTCGTGCAGGATGTCGATGCCGCGAAGAAATTCTGGATGGCTGTTGGTGGAACTCCTTTCAAATTCGGCCCCAACGAGGGAGAGAAATTTCCTGGCGTGCTGATTCTGGTGAGGAAAGGTGAGCCGTCCGGCGGCACGGTGGGAACGGTGATCAATCATATTGGGTTCAACGTGCCGAATGTTCCGGAAGCATTGGAAAAATGGAAAGCTGCGGGATTGAAGACGGCACCCGGCCAGAATCCTGGACAGTGTTTCTTATTCACGCCGGATGATATGACCCGAGTGGAGATCCTGGAGAAGAAGGATCTCACCGTGCCGATCGCGTTTCACCACGTACATTTTTATGTCCCCGATCCCAGCGGCACGACCGTAACGGAAATGCAGTCCTGGTACGTCAAGACCTTTGGCGCCAAGGCGGGAAAACGCGGCCAATGGGACGCAGCCGACGTGCCGGGAGTGAATCTGACGTTCACAAAATCCGACACCCCCACGGTGCCGACCAAAGGGCGCATGCTCGATCACATTGGATTTGAAATTAAAGATCTAGAGGCATTTTGCAAGAAGCTCGAGGCGAGTGGGGTGAAGCTCGACATTCCTTTAACGAAGAGGCCCGAACTGGGTATCTCGATGACCTACATCACCGATCCCTGGGGCACGAACATTGAGTTAACCGAAGGGTTGAATAAACTATAAGCGGTTTTGCAAACTAATTCGCAAGCCGATTTTCTATTTTTTAGCCCCATCAGACCGCTGGCTTAAGTTTGACGGATGCCTCGTCGCAGCTTACGCTTAGCTTTGACGAGGTGGACGATGGCAAAGCTGGCGCTGGTTTATGGAATGCGGTTGTTTCCCGCGGAGGACCTCGGTGAAGTCAGCGAGGCGGTGATCACGCTCAAGGATGGCCGCGAGTCTCGCGTGACGATGCACCTCATTGAAGGCAGCAAGGAACAGATCGAGCAAACTCTGCAGCAATCGGTCGAAGCTTTTTTTGATTTGTACCCGGAGATTTGATCTGCATCACAACAGCGATTCATTCTCCGCAACAGAGAATGGGTGCCCCACCCTTTGCGATTTTCAAACGGTGGGGGTTTAGATTCCGCGTCCAGAGGGAACTAAGGATTGAAAGTCAAAATCCCCACCTTTGCAAAAACCGCAAGGATGGGACGCCCACTTCACAACCAGTTCAAACCCACTTCAAACCCTTCAGACCGGCTTCACACGCAACTCTACCCCTACGAGGAACAATTGGTAATAGCTACTGACCTCAGCGATTCCCGAAATTTTCAGGATCGAAGTCCGGAGCGTTTGGTGCGGCCACATTCGATGAGATAAGCACGACGCTTTGTCCCGTCAGCTCAAAACGTTTCCGGCATTTTCGGCACGCAACCAATTCGTCGACACGAACCATATAGGACCGGGCCAGCGCGAAACGCTTCTTATCCTCTTCGCCCGCGCCACGAGGCAATTCACTCTTCTTGGTCCGGACAATCCAGCGAATCGGGTAGTTATCTTCCTTGCGGCAAGCTGGACATGTGAGGGCAATGGTCTTGGTATCCTGCTTCTCTGTGTAGAACTGGCGCTCGTCCATGTCGCTACCCTCCGTGCCGTTTTTGGCGAAGCCCGCCGGAATTTACTTGCGCGGCGCCCGAGGCGAATCGCTTGCCGCGCAGGGTTCAATTGTAACAAATTCGAGGCCCGCGTCGCGCCAGCGCGGCAGCCAGTATTCGAGCGCAGTAACAACGTGATGCCTGTCGCCGCCGAGCGCACGATGATCGCCGTCGTGAAGGACCACGATGTCACCATGCGAGCGGTCCGGGCGCGCGGCTCGCGCCAACCTGGCGATCAATCGCTCGGGAGGCTGTGGCTTCCAATCCCATCCGATCCTCGACCACATCACCACCCCTTGCATTCCGGCACGCTGAACTTCCGTCTTCAGCAGAGGCGTGCGGTAACCATAGGGAGGCCGCATCCAGCGCGGCGGATCCGCATGGGTGGCCGCGGCAATCGCGATCTGGCAACGCTCCAGCTCGTCGCGCAATCCCGCTCGTGACTGAAATATCAGGTTTGCATGTGTGTCGGTGTGATTGCCAAGCAAATGCCCGCGAATTGAAATTTCGTTTACCAAACTTGGACATTCGCGAACAAATTTTCCGATCAGAAAAAAAGTCGCGCGCACCGAATAGCGGTCGAAAAGTTCAAGAAGGCGCGGAGTGACGGGAGGATTTGGACCATCGTCAAATGTGAGAGCAATTTTCTTCGCGGCATCCGTATGCCGCACAGTGGGACCATACATTTGCGAAGAGGGAGCAACAGCTCCCCATGCGGCGCTGCCCGCTACCGCCGCGGCACCGGCGACGATGGGCCATATATTCAATTCGACTCCACTCGTATTGATTCCCGCACGGCTGCGTCTCCGTTTTCGTTTTTTGTTGTGAGCCGCTCCCGGTGGATTATTTTCACTGCTGGCTTAGCGCTTTTGATAGCCGAGGCAACTGGAAAGTGTCGCCCTGCTTCCAAGATCCGTCTTCTGGATTTAATTTGAACATCGTAAAGGCCAGTCCTTTGTCGTCCATGCTTATTTTGCAGTAATGAAAAGTGGGCCCGCTGTCATGATAAGCATCGCCTGGATCGCGCCTTACCGGATAGGGGGTGGCGCCTCCGCCACCGGTAACGATATACGTTATGCGCTTCTCCACATACCGTTCGTAATTATGGTTGTGCCCGGAAAAAACGAGCAGCCTCGTGAGCGGATGGGACTGCGAATATTCTTCCAGCATTAATTTCAGATTTCTTTCATTTTGCTCAACGCCGTGGGGAGCGATAAAAGCCGTCTTCTCTCCCTTGCAAACGCGCATTCTCCCGAGGCCCGTCGCAGCATGGCTCACAACGGGATGATGCAGGACAATAAAGAGAAACTCCAGATCGTCGGGGACTCCCTTCAGCATATTTCGCAGCCAGACGCCCTGCGGCGAATCTTCCCGATAGTCGAACTGGCTGTCGAGCATCAGGAACAAGGAATCGCCATAAATCATGGAATACCAGACACTTTTTTCGAGCTGCGAATAACCTTTTAAATCTGCAAAATGCTTGTAGAAATCGGGACGGCCGGATCCGCCGTCGACATCGTGATTTCCCAACACAGGGAATAATTTGATTTTGGCGTCGCGCAACGGTTTTGTTTGTTTATCAAAAACGTCCCAATCGCGTTTGTCATGCCCGTGATAGACGACGTCGCCCGTCAGAATCGCGAAATCAGGCCGCGGATCCGAAGCAGCTATTGCTTGTACGATTGTTTGTCGTACGTCGGGATCACTGGTGTCACATTGCGCAGGATCGGTGAAGCGTATATCGCCCCAAACCACGAAGGTTTGCGTACTAGGCATGACGGTAATGGCCGGCGTAGTTGTTGCGGGCGGGGATTGGGAGTAAAGGGGGAAGCCGGACAGCATCGAGCTTACAAACAGAATCACAACAAATAAATATCGGACTCTATGCCCAGGAGCAATTCGAAACGCCCACCCTGATAACATTCTTTTACCCACTTTAACAGGCCGCAATCGTGACGACCGCTGTGTGATAGGGGCGCTGGACGCCGGATTCTACTGTGCCGGTTGGCCCCGCTTTGTAGCCCGTAATTTTTCAAATTCCGGTTTTGTCGCAAACCGTTTTGGAAATTCTTCTTCGTAATCAGCCAGGCGAGGACAAATCAAATGTCTATGAGTGAAGTTAAATCCGTAAGTAAGCATTTCTTCCTTGGCTTTTTTTGCGCTCCAGCCCTGTTCGACCATCCGATAGGCCGCAACCATCATTCCGGTCCGGTCGTCACCCACCCGACAGTGAACGAATATTTTCTTACCCAGATTTTCTCGGATCAATGTGATGAAAGCCGCGAAAATTCTATCCTTCGGAAATGAGCACTGCCAGGGCATGGGAACATATTTGATGCCAAGACGCGCCAATTCCTGGCGTTCAACTTCCCGGTCTCCCCGCAAGTCGACCACGATCTGGACACCCATCTTCTTCAGCGCTTCAAACCCGTGTTTTTTTGGTTCGCCGCCGCGGTAAAGTGTGGGAGTAACTTCCCCAAAATCAGGAATCAAATTTTTGTCGATATGCGTTCCACGGGTATTGGATGCAGAATCATTTACGTCGATCGCCATGCGAACGAGCGAGGATTGAGGAGCCAGGGAACAGACAGGTTGGGCCTTCGCTGAAGCCGGGTAACAAATCGCCATGAAGATCGCCATACTCATCAGGAACGTGAATTGCCGATTCATTATCACCTCGCGGATTATAGCAAATCGTTGGCCAGGACCGGCATTGCTACGGACCATCCAATTTCCATACGCAAGTTTATTCACCCGGGCCAACTGGCGCTCGCATGTCATCTCATTGGACACTGTCCGGCCCGCGCCTGGGTAACCCTTCTTGCGAGATCAACGTCTAAGACACCAAGCCATAGGTAAAGAGTAGAAACGCAACAACATTTCGCCGCGAAATTATGGAACTCCGGAAACAGGAACTCGGTAATAGTTTAGGGGATCAATGGGCGTGAGATGTGCTGGTTAAAAGGCTCGCCGTACTTCTCTGGTTGATTGCTGTTTGTGGAATCTCGCTGGCCGCGCAGCAGATCCCAGACACAACTCCCCCCGCCGGATTGCGCCTTGCCGGCGTGGTTCGCACACCGGAGGGAACACCCGTTCCGGGCTCCACGCTGCGCATTATTCAGACCTCCACCGGAAAGGCCTGGGTAAGTTGGACAGATGAAAATGGGAAGTTCGAGCTGCCTGGCTTGCCGAGCGGCCATTTTCGAGTCGAGGTTTCGCAGCTCGGATTCGCTCCGGCGATGAAGGAAATCGATCTCACTGCGGATTCAAAGGCGCCTCTCGAATTAAAACTGGACGTGGCGACATTGTCTGCGCTGGCTGCTCCTCTGGCGACTAAAGAAGCTGCGTCAAATTCATCCGCCGCACCGCCTGCGAACCAAGTCCCGAAATCCTCCGATCCGAATATGGCTGCGGATGCGACGCCTGGAGCGCCAACTCCGGCCGGCCCGCGCAGGGCGCGAAATGGTGGGCCACCTCCGTCAGATAGCGAACGTCAAGGGCGATACGGGCCGCCGTTTGGCGCAGGAAATCCAGGCGCTCGGCCAGGCGGAGGCCAGCGAAGCTTTCAGCAAGTAGGCCTGAACGGAAATGGCCAGGATCAAAATCCCGATGCGATGAATGATGCGGCACCGGCGTCGGACCAGGGACCGCTCGGGCAGTCTTCTTCTTCAGATGCTTTTTTAATGTCGGGAACGGTAGCCCGTGCTGCTGCGCCGGATCTTTCCGTGATGGCCTATAGCGGCCCCGGTCAACCGGGTCAGAATGATGCTTCGCAAGGGGCTCCGGTCGGGCAAGGTGATCAAGGTGGCGGATTCGCAGGCTTCGGTGGAGGCGGCGCACCCGGAGGCGGAGGCGGATTTGCCGGGCCGGGAGGCGGACCCAGCGGCGGGGCTGTCTTTATGCCTCGAGGCGGGGGTGGCGGGCGCGGAGCAGCCCCGCGTCCAGGAGGCCCGCAAGGAGTTGACGCGCTCTGGGGAGCACAGCGCGTAAGGCGGCAACGCATCAACAGTATTCATTACAGCTTCTATGACACCTTCGCGGATTCGGCCCTGAATGCACGGCCTTATTCCCTAAAAGAGGCCAACCCCACCAAAATTCCAAGCTGGAATGAACGATTCGGCGGAAATATGGGCGGGCCACTCAAAATTCCGCACGTTTACAACGGCACGGAAAAAACATTTTTCTTTGTGAACTACGATCTCGGATGGTCCCGCAGCCCGGTGGATCAATTCGCAACCGTGCCTACCGATGCGGAGCGCGCCGGCAATTTTTCCGATAGAAATGCGCAACTCTACGATCCAACTACACATGCATCGTGGGGAAATGCGATTCCCTCGAGCGTTGCGCTGAATCCGGCGGCCCTTTCTCTGCTGAATTACATTCCTCACGCGAATCTACCGGGCCTGGTGAACAACTACCACCTGCAAACTCAGACTCCTGGCGCAACCAACCGGATCAACGTCAACGTCATCCATACGATTTCACCAAAGTTGCACCTGCAAGTGGCCTATAACTTGAGCGACGCCCATTCGCATACTTTCAACAGCTTTCCGGACCTCGAGAGTAATTTGGACACCCGTGGCCAGACCCTTACATTGGCGCTCACGCAGAACTGGACCAAGACCTTCATCCATGACTCGCGACTCTTGTTTTCACGAAGCCGTTCCGAGACGCTCAATCAATTTGCCTTCAATACGAACATCGCCGGGGACCTCGGTA
>JAOAPW010000135.1 GCA_025463105.1 Candidatus Acidiferrum typicum
TCGTGCATAAGATTTCCGGCACGCATTATTTCCTCTGCGTGAATGCGGGAAATCAGGATCAGGATTTCGAGCACATTCGAGCGCACAATCGTGCAGGCGCGCAGATCGAAAATTCCGGGGAACGTTACTCGCAGCTCGCGATTCAGGGTCCTAAGGCGCTGGGGATTCTGCAGCGCTTCACGAATGTGCCGCTCGAGCCCGTGAAGTATTATCATTTCACGTTTGGCGCCGTGGACGGCGTCGACTGCCTGATCGCGCGCACCGGATACACCGGAGAAGACGGCTTCGAGATTTATTTCGCTCCAGAACATTCCGAGAAGTTGTGGTCCAATCTTCTTGAGGCGGGAGCGAGCGATGGTTTGATTCCCTGCGGCCTGGGAGCGAGGAACACGTTGCGTTTGGAAGCGTCAATGTGCCTCTACGGCCACGAGATTGACGACACCACAATTCCCTGGGAGGCTGGACTGGGCTGGATCTGCAAGCCGGAAAAGGGAGAATTTCTGGGACGCGATATTTTAATCCGGCGAAAAGCAGAAGGCCTGGAGCGCACGCTCGTCGGATTTGAAATGCAAGATCGTCTGATCGCCCGTGATGGATGCTTGATTTCCATCAATGGACAAAGGGCCGGGCGCGTCACCAGTGGTTCGCCCGCGCCATTTCTGAAGAAAAACATTGGCATGGCTTACGTTCCTCCGGCATTCAAGGCGCCCGGCACCGAAATTGCGGTGGAAATCCGCGGGAACCAGGCACCGGCGCGGATTGTTCCGATGCCGTTTTACAAGCGTCCGAAATAAGCGGTCATACTTGGCGTAGCGCCGGTATCTTGCTTGTTCTGACGCCGGAAGGGCCGGCTGTTTTTGAGTCCTGAGAAGGCAAAAAGCCGGCGAGACGCCGGCGCTACGAAAAACGCATCCGAGATTTCTGGTAATCGAGTCCGGACCTAAGAAATTGATTCAACAAAACAGGCGAAGTGTGAGCCCTGGACGCATTTCCAAGGAGCCGCAATGTATCCAAGCGACTATCGCTACACAAAAGATCATGAGTGGATCAAAGTGTCCGGCGAAACCGGCACGATCGGAATCACCGATTATGCGCAACACGAACTGGGCGATGTTGTTTTTGTCGAGCTACCAGCGGTCGGCAAACAAATCACCGCTGGAAAAGTATTCGGCACCATCGAATCGGTCAAGGCGGTCAGCGAAATTTTTGCTCCCGTGTCTGGAGAAGTGATCGAGACGAATGCAGCGCTGGCGAACGCTCCGGAAATGGTTAACTCGGATCCGCACGGCGCGGCGTGGTTGATCAAAACCAAACTCTCCAACCCCGCCGAGGTCTCCACTCTGATGGACGCTGCCGCTTACCAGGCGTTCATCTCCGAAAAGGAAGCCTCGGCCTGATGCGCTATCTTCCGAAGAGTCCAGACGAGCGCCGCGAAATGCTCGCTTCGATTGGCGCTCGATCCATTGACGATTTGTTTGCATCCATCCCCGAGAAATTCAGGCTGCAGGCGCCGCTCGGCCTGCCCGGCCCCTTTTCCGAGCACGAGATCATCGAATATTTTCGCGCGCGCGCGGCGGAAAATTCCTGTGGATACACGAGCTTCCTGGGCGCGGGCGTGTACAACCATTTGCGTTCCGTGGTTACGGACTCCTTGATTCAGCGCGGCGAATTTCTGACTTCCTACACGCCCTATCAAGCGGAAATCAGTCAGGGCACGCTGCAAGCTATCTTCGAATTCCAGACTTTAATGAGCGAGTTGACCGGCATGGAAGTAGCGAACGCCTCGATGTGGGACGGCTCGACGGCAACGACCGAGGCCGTGCTCATGGCCGAGAGGCTTACCGGGCGGCATCGCGTTGTCGTGGCTCGTTCGCTGCATCCGGAATACCGCCAGGTTCTGGACACGTACACGCGCAACCTCGGCCTGCAGATTCAAGAAGTGGGATTCACTGCCACGGGGCAAGTTGACGCTGCGCAACTCGAAGCAGCAATCGACAACCAAACCGCTGCCGTCGTCGTGCAGTCGCCAAACTTTTTTGGCGTGGTCGAAAATGTGGGGCAATTGGCGGAGCTTGCGCATGCCAAGGAAGCGTTAGTCGTCACCGCGATTACGGAAGGTGTATCGCTTGGCGCGGTGCGGCCGCCTGCCGGAGCCGATATCGTGGCGATGGAAGCGCAAAGTTTTGGCTTGGCGCCCAGCTATGGCGGGCCCTACGCGGGCGTGATCGCTACGCGTGATAAATTTGTGCGGCAGTTGCCCGGGCGCCTCGCCGGCGAGACTGTGGACACCGAAGGCCGCCGCGGCTACGTGCTCACGTTGGCCACACGCGAACAGCACATCCGCCGCGAAAAGGCCACCTCCAACATCTGCACGAACCAGGCGCTTTGCGCGCTCGCCGTGACTATCCACTTATGCCTGCTTGGCAAGGAGGGCTTGAAGGAACTTGCGGCGCAGAATCTTGCGAAAGCGCGGTTTGCCCTTGAGGAACTCGAGAAGATTCCGGGCGTACGGCGCGCGTTCTCCGGCCCATTTTTCAATGAATTCGTCGTCGAGTTGCCGCGCTCGGTCAAAATGATAAACGCTGAATTATTGCGCGAAAAAATCATTGGCCCGCTGCCCCTCGGCAGCTTCTATCCGGAACTGACCAAGCGGGCACTATTCTGCGTGACCGAAACGACGACGCGCGCCGAAATCGAACGCATGACCGCGGCACTTCGACGAATTCTGTCGAAGCCAATATAAGGCAAGGTAAATCGCGTTCGCGTCCGGTTTTTGGTAGCACAGACTTTTTATCCTGAACGCGGTGAAGGACAGTCTGTGTGCTTTTTTCTTGGGGTTCTACCAGCAAGACCCAAACCAAAACCGCACAGAGTGAAGTCTGTGCCACTATGTCCGGTTCGGCAAAGATTTTCTAGAAAACCTCCCAGGGAGATTTGCATTGACCGATCGAATCAAAAAAGCGGGGCGTCACGTCAGCCAGAACGAAGGGCTGATCTTTGAACAATCGGCGCCCGGCAAGCGCGGCATCGAGTTGCCGCCGCTCGATGTCCCGGCTGTAAGCGCGCAAGCGGCATTGGGCGCAGCCTACATGCGTGATGGTATCGAAGGATTTCCCGAAGTCAGTGAAATCGAAGTGATTCGCCATTTCACGCGCCTCTCGACGTGGAATTACGCGATCGATCTGGGAATGTATCCGCTGGGATCCTGCACGATGAAATACAATCCACGCGTAAATGAGTTTGTCGCGCGACTCGACGGAATTGCCACCGAACATCCCTATCAACCGCAGGAAGTATCGCTCGGCTGCCTGAAAATTTTGCGAATGTTGCTGGACTGCCTCACCGAAATCACCGGGATGGATACGGGCACGCTGGAACCGGCGGCTGGCGCGCAGGGCGAGTTGACTGGACTCCTGCTGA
>JAOAPW010000146.1 GCA_025463105.1 Candidatus Acidiferrum typicum
CAAGGATTTTCCCAACACGCTGATCCACACTTCCGGTCCTTACGTTGGACTGCCCGAAGGCCAGATGGGCAACAGCGAAGTGGGCCACATGAATATGGGCGCGGGCCGCATCATTCACATGGACATCACGCGCATCGATCTGATGATCGCGAACAAGGAGTTTTTCAAGCAACCGCTGCTGGTGGAGGCGATGGAACGCGGCCGCACGCGCAATCTGCATCTTCTCGGCCTGCTGAGCGACGGCGGCGTGCACTCGCATCTTCAGCATCTTTTTGCGCTGCTGAAGATGGCGCGCGAACAGCGTGTCGAACGCGTTTTTATTCACGGCTTCACGGACGGACGCGACACCCCTCCGCATAGCGGCGTGGATTTTATCCAGCAATTGCAGCAAAACATCCGCGAGATCGGCTGCGGGCGGATTGCCTCCCTCACCGGCCGCTACTACGCAATGGATCGCGACAACCGGTGGGAGCGCGTCGAGCGAGCTTATCGCGCCGTCGTTCACGGTGATGCGCCGGTAAAGACGGCTGATCCAGTCGAAGCCGTGCGTCGCAGCTACGAACGGGGTATCACCGATGAATTCATCGACCCGATCGTGATCACCCAAAGCGCCGCGTCCTCGGCTCCTCCTGTAGGGCCGATTCACGACGATGACGCGGTGATTTTTTTCAACTTTCGCGCCGACCGCGCCCGCCAGATGACGCGCGCCATCGCGGAACCCGGATTTAAGGAATTTGCCGACGCGGACCGCCCGAAAAATCTCTTCTTCGTGGCGATGACGCAGTACGACAAAGCCTGGCCTTGGCTGCGCTACGTGCTTGCTCCCGAAAAGATCGCGCACATCCTCGCGCAGGTATTCGCCGAACATAATCTGAAGAATCTTCGCTGCGCCGAAACCGAGAAGTACGCCCACGTGACTTATTTTTTCAATGGCGGCATCGAAAAACCGTTTGGCGGCGAGGAGCGCATTCTCGTGCCCTCGCCGAAAGTGCCCACATACGATCTGAAACCGGAAATGAGCGCCGCGGGAATCGCGGACAACGTCGTGAAGGCCATCGAGAAAGGCGACTTCGACGCGATCGTAATGAATTTCGCCAATGCCGACATGGTTGGCCACTCCGGCAAGCTCGAAGCCGCGATCAAGGCCGTCGAAACCGTGGACGAGTGCCTGGGCCGCATTCGGCAAGCGCTGCAACCGCGCGGCGGAGCGTGGATTGTAACCGCCGATCACGGCAACGCCGAAACGATGATCGATCCAGTCACCGGCGGGCCGCACACGTATCACACGACGAATCCCGTTCCGTTGATCATCGCCACAGAGGACGGAAATGTCCCGCTTGCCCCCGGCGGATCACTGCGCGATATCGCACCCACACTACTTGGGGTGCTGGGCCTCCCCGTGCCCGAGGAAATGTCGGGCCACGATTTGCGAGGAATGAAGTGAGCGGGAAGCAGCGACTGGTGTCTCGTGACTGGTGGCTGGTGTAAATCCCGGAAGGAACTGTCAGGCGATTTTCGTTCCAAATTTGAAAGTTCAAACCCTTCCAGATCTCAAATTTCGGATTTCAAATTCCGCTCATTGATCTGAGGCGTGCAGAACATCGGCCAGAAAACCGACCAGGCGCAACTCGTCCACCCATGTGGCGGTCTTGTCCGGGTCGACGTGAGAAAAAGACGGCGTAATCAGCACCTCGCGCAAATACTTCGGCGGAATTTCCCGCTGCAACCAAAGACTCTCGGTGGACGGAATAATGTCGTCGGTTGCCCCGTGCAGAATAAAAACCGGCACACGCAGATTGCCGAGTTTCCCCTGCGGGGAAATGGCCGCGAGTTGCGGTTCGTCGGCTCGAATGACGTTTAACAGTTGCGGGCGAAGCTGATCGATTTTCCGCGCGAGCAACATTTCCATCGTGGCCCGGCCGGCAGGGCTGAGCCGCGGAAGTAACGTCTGCGCAGCCTGAGGCTGCTCCCATAACCAGTCGCGAAGCGCCTCGTGCGCGACATCCAGATCGCTCGCCGGAAAAAACTTCTCCAGATTCGAGTACACAAAAACGGCCGCGCCATAATCGTGTGCGGTGTAAGGGGCAAGGCGGCCATCAGGAAATTCGACCTTACTGGTGGCCAGAAATCGAGAGACGCGTCCGAGATCATCATAGGCGCCCATCAGGACTAACGCTCGAATATGGGGTGCATAGCGTGGGTCGCACGCCGCAAGCAACGAGAGCCCCCCGGCGAAACTCACGCCAATGAGCGTCACAGGGCCCGTGCCCAAATGTTGCTGCAGCCACAGGGGAGATTCGCCGATCGTGGCAATCGAGGCCGCATCGACATGGTAGTCGGCCAGAACGTCAAGCTGCGGTGTCAGCACAGCGTAGCCGCCACCGGCAGCGGCGCGCGCAAAACTCATCAGCCGCGGCTCGTCGATCCCCAAGTGGTGGATTCCATGCGCGACGACCATGCCCGGCGGGTGCGTCACACCGCTCGGCAAGTATAAACGCGCCCGCACTGGGCCGTTCACTGTAGGGATCGTGATCTCTTGCGTCGTTATAGCATCGGTTTCCCAGCGCAA
>JAOAPW010000151.1 GCA_025463105.1 Candidatus Acidiferrum typicum
CGATTTTGGTTAAGGGTGCGGTTTTTTTCAGCTAGTGAATTCTCGTATGTATAATACTTGCCGGCTTGGTTAGGACAGGCACGCATGCCTGTCCGCATGTGCGCCAGCGATAGCGTACTGGACAGACAGGAACGTTTGTCCTAGCTGCCATCGCAATTCTTGGTGGCGTCGTCGGCGAGTCTCTGTGTCATCGCTCAAATAAAAAAGTGAAAGGGATACTAAAAGATGCCTGCGCAATTATCGGATGTGTGGTTCATCACGGGATGTTCCTCCGGCTTTGGCCGGGAGCTTGCAAAACTTGTACTCGATCGCGGCTATCAGGCCGTGATCACTGCGCGCGACCCGCGCACGATTCAGGATTTGACCGCAGGCCAAGAGGGCCGCGCACTGGCGCTGAAGCTGGACGTCACGAACAAAGCGGAAGTGGCCGAGGCCGTTAAGACGGCGCAATCGACTTTCGGCGGCATCGACGTGCTCGTCAACAATGCCGGGTATGGCTATGTGGGCGCGGTCGAGGAATGCGAAGAGGACGAAGTTCGCGCCATGGTGGACACAAATTTTTTTGGCCTGGCCCGGATGATCCGCGCGGCGCTCCCGGGGATGAGAAAGAGGCGGCGCGGCTGCATCGTCAACATCTCTTCCAACGGAGGCTTGCTGGCCTTCCCTGGATTCGGTTACTACAACGCCACGAAATTCGCAGTCGAAGGGCTCTCGGTGGCGCTTGCACAAGAGGTCGCGCCACTGGGAATCAAAGTGCTGCTCGTTGAGCCAGGCCCGTTCCGCACCGATTGGGCCGGGCGTTCCCTAAGAAGAGCTAGCGAACGGATTCCAGAGTACGCCGAAACCGCCGGCGTGCCCCTCGACCGCCTTATGAGCGGCAGCGGAAAGCAGGTCGGCGATCCGGTGCGTGCCGGCGAGGCCATCATCAAAGCGGTGGAGTCAGAAAATATGCCGCTTCACCTGGTGCTGGGGAAACTCGCGGTTGAAACTGCGCGATCAGCGATCGAGATATTGCAGCGCGATGTCGACGCGTGGGAAGAAGTTGCGCTCAGGGCCGATTACCCCGAGCACCAAACAACCGCAGTGAAATAGCATGGTTTTGTAGGCGTATGCGACAGCCGCAAAATTGAACTTCAGCGTCCGATTTACTGCTCTTATGTCGTGGCTAACGCCATTACCTGCAAATATTTCGCAGTTGCCACTTTGACTCCGTGGGGGCGGGGCATGCCGCGCCCCTACAGTTCACAACCGTTCTCTCATATATAAGCGCACCGATAAAATGCCCACGAAGATGACGTTCTCAAATATAGCTGCGTTTGCTTTCTGGGTGTATGATACGGGCAGGAACAGGGGTGAAAACGCCCTGCAAATTTTGGCTGGTCCAGTAGCTTCCAGACACGAATAAGAATGAGGGGGATCAAGATGCGGGCAAGATATCAACTGCTGATGCTAGCCGCTCTGGCCGTCGTCGTTTTCTGTCAAGTGCTGCCTCATCGCGTATTCGCGCAAGGACAAGTGGCGACTGCGTTGACCGGTCAAGTCACCTCCGACGAGGAAGGCCCAATGGAAGGCGTCGTCGTCAGCGCGAAGCTGGACGGCTCGACGATCACCGTAAGTGTGTACTCGGACAAGCAGGGCCACTATAGCTTCCCCGCGAATCGTCTGGAGCCCGGGCACTACAAATTAAAAACACGCGCCGTCGGCTACGATCTTGATGGACCAGGAGTCGCCGATCTTGCCGCGCAGAAGACGACTACGGTCGATTTGAAACTTCGTAAGACGAAGAATATTGTTCCGCAACTTACCAATGCGGAGTGGCTGCTCAGCATTCCCGGAACCACGGAACAGAAAGCCACGCTGCTCAATTGCGTTGGCTGCCACACGCTCGAGCGCATCGTGCGATCCACGCATGACGCCGATGAATTTACGCAGGTGATCTGGCGCATGATGGGATACGCGCAAGTGAGCCAGCCGATCAAACCGCAGCGGCGCATGGATCCGGATTGGGCCGGAAATCCGGAGCAATATCGCAAGCAGGCTGAATATCTCGCGACTATTAATCTCAGTTCTGTTGCGAAGTGGGAGTATCCGCTCAAGACTTTGCCGCGACCCACAGGCAAGGCGACCCACGCGATTATCACTGAGTACGATTTGCCGCGCCCCACGATCATGCCCCACGACGTCATTCTCGACGAGCACGGCAATGTCTGGTTCACCGATTTCGGCGAGCAATATATCGGCAAGATGGATCCAAAGACCGGCAAGATCAAAGAATTTGCCGTGCCTGAACTCAAGACCGGATATCCGGTTGGTTTGCTCGATATCGAGGAAGACAAAGCCGGAGATTTCTGGGTCGGCATGATGTTTCAAGGCGCGCTCGCGAAGTTCGATCCGAAAGCCGAAAAATTCCAGGTGTATAAGCTGCAGTCCGATTACAACGACAACGTTGCTCAGCTCAACATGCTGGGCTTGAGATATGACGTGGACGGAAAAGTCTGGACAGACAGCGCCGGACACCAGGAACTCTATCGGCTCGATATCAAAACAGGCACGTATGAGAGATTTCAGGCGCAAAAGCAGCAGCCCGACAATGGGCCGTTTTCGATTTACGGCATCGATTCAGATTCGCACAACAACATTTATTTTTCAGATTACCAAAGCAACTGGATCGGTCGCGTCGATGCCGAAACCGGCAAATATTCCTGGTTCCAGACGCCGACTCCGCACTCACGTCCGCGCCGCGTGAAGATGGATCCTCAGGATCACCTTTATTTTGGCGAATACCAGGGCAACAACATCGGAATGCTCGACACCAAGACCGAAAAATTCATCGAATGGCCGCTGCCTACTCCGTGGACCGGGCCTTATTACGTTACGTGGGACAAAAATGGTGAATTGTGGACCGGAGGCATGACCACGGACCGTGCGGTGCGCCTCAATCCCAAAACTGGTCAGGCGATCGAGTACCTGATGCCAAAAGATACCAACATGCGCCGCGTGTTCGTGGATAATTCCACCACGCCCGTCACTTTCTGGACGGGGAGCAATCACGCTGCTTCGATTGTGAAGGTAGAACCGCAGGATTAGCAGAATTTCTCCTGCCAAAAACAATGCCGCTGTACTGTCATAAAGTTCTCGCGACAGCACAGCGGCTTCATTTTTAAGATAGCTCGTTTACATTAGAAGATTGCGCAAGCGCCCTACTTCCATGCCGCGTAAACGGGTTTGCTGACCAGGTACGCTGGATTCGCTCCCGGGCGCGGAGTAAACTTTTGCGCGCGGCCGCTATCCACTTCGGCTACGTAGAAATTGCCTTCCTGATCGACACTGAATCCGTGCACGCCCCAGAAGCCGCCGGGGAAATCTCCCCAGGTGCCCCAGGAATACAGGAAGTGTCCTTCGAGGTCATACTTCAGCATCTTGGAAGTACCGCGATCGAACGCCCAGAGCGTTCGGTCCGCGCCGATATAAATCAGGTGGACGTCGGACGGCTCCGCGCCGAGGCTCCATTCGTAGAGGTACTTGCCGTTTTCGTCGAAGACCTGGACGCGGTGGTTGCCACGATCGTTCACGAAAACGTGCTTCGTAACTGGATCAATCGCCAAGCCGTGGACATTATTGAAGTAAGAGGGCCGCTTATCAGGAGGCGTGCCCTTCATGCCCCAATCCATTAGGAATTTTCCAGTCTTGTCGAATTTCGCGACGCGCGTGCCGTTGTATCCGTCGGCCACGTACAAGTTACTGTCGGGCGTCCACACCAGGAATGTCGGACGGTTGAAATGCGTGCCGTCCGCGCCCTTTACGGTGGGCGTGCCAATCGTCTGCACGAGTTCTTTCATGTCATGCGTGAATTTGTAAATGGCGTGCATATGATCGTCGACTATCCAAATGTATTTGTCCGGATCGTAAGGGTTGATCGTGACGAAGTGCGGCCGCTTGAAAAGGTGATCGTACTGCGGAAAGGTTTGGGTGATGTTTCCTTTGGAGTCCACGATCGTCAGGCAGTGCTCCCACTTGGCGTCTACTCCCACCGTTCCCTTCCAGAGTTTCGGTCCGTCATCCGGATCCTGGCCCGTGCCGCCCGCTCCTGGCAGTGCGGCCACGGTCGCGTCCCGCCATGGCAAACGGCCGATAGGAAACGAAAGGCTCGCTCCGAAATCGGTCAGCTGCTTGGTCGGCGGCCTCTTGATGTTGGGAAGCTCGCCGCGAAAAAGCAGGAAAACGCGGTCCGGATTTTCGGCATAGATACCCTGGCCCGCTCCCCAGGTCCACTGTTCATTGCCAGGCTGGGTGCTGATGTCAGCCGGCCAATTCTTGACGACGTCGTAGGCACCGAACGCGTCTTGCCCGCCCACCTGTCCTGGAACCGCCGCAATACTCGTCATGTTCGTCTGCCCATGAACAGTCGCCTGATTGCTGGCAATCACAAAACCAATCAGGCAACCAGCGCCTAACGCTAAACTCGCTAACGCAGCTCGACGCATAAATTTCCTCCCCGGATTTCTGATTCAGGAATCATATCGACGGAGTTATCTCTACGAACTTGCAAATCAGCAGCCGTTATACGTCAGGCCTATGTTGGGGTCAATCCCCTCGTTCAGCCTGTCGGCCACTTTCGAGAGGGTCGCGGTTCAGTAGCACAGGCTTCAGCCTGTGTGGTTTTTGTTTGTGCTGCGCGAATAAAACCCAAATTCAAAACCACACAGACTGAAGTCTGTGCTACGGCAAACTCAGAATGTGTACTTGAGAGCGAGTTGCATGAGCCGGGGAGACATCGCCTTCACGATCTTACCGAAGAGAGGACTAGAGAAATCACCGTTCACAGATGCGGGGCCAAAAAACTGCGAGTGGTTGAAGGTGTTGAAAGTTTCGAGACGAAATTGCAGCGCTTTCGCTTCGGTGATCCGAAAAGATCTGAGCAGCGCCAGATCGGTATTGAACATCGGCGGGCCATAGAAGAAACGGCGAGAGGAATTGCCAGGCGTGCCCAAAGCGTTTGCGCTAAAAAGTGAAGTGTTGAGATAAAATTGCCCATTGCGTGGATTTGAATTGAGATTCAGAGGCCCCGAAGTAAAATCCGGCAAATCGAGACTGTGATTATTCACTCCGTTCGGCTGGCTGCCCATTAAGGAATTGTCGCCTTCCTCCGAAATGGTGACTGGGAAACCCGAACTCACGCGGGTTATTCCGGCAAGGGACCAGCCTTGCGTCAGAAATCTCGCACGAGAACTGATTCGTTCCAGCGGAAGTTGATACGTATACGTGAAAACCACACTGTGCTTCAAATCCCAGGCCGAGAGCGCGCGCGTCGCGTTGAAGTTGAATGGATTGACGATATCGGACAGGCTTGATGCCTGGTCGATGGATTTGCTGAAAGTGTATCCAATGGTGAAGTTCAAGCGCTTGCCCGTGTGCCGCACATCGGCTTGAAATGAATTGTAGTTTGAATTGCCGATGCTCGAATCGTAGTCGTCATTCGCGAATGCCGGACCGAGAGGGCCGCGCGTGCCGTTGATGGTCTGGTTCGACGCGGTAGTGTAGACGCTGTCTTCCCCAAAAGGCCCGCAAGTCGGCGTTCCGGGCGCAACGGCGCTCCGCTGGCTCAACGCCAAGCAGAGAGCCGGATTGCCGGGATTTGCAGAGTAAATCACCAGCAGGTGATGAGCTTCCGAGCCGACGTAGCTGAAACTCAACACTGTGTCCGCGGTGAGTTGGCGTTCGATCGAAAGAAAGTAATTTT
>JAOAPW010000156.1 GCA_025463105.1 Candidatus Acidiferrum typicum
CGTTGCGCAGTCAAATCATCCGCTGGCAAGCGCAGTTGCGGATGCTTTTCCTGACACGAATTGCCTTGTGGAAATACCGTGTCCAGCTTCCCGGTTTCGAACTGCCAAACCCGGTAGCTACGGCGCAGCAAGAATTCGATGACCGACTCGCCCAGGTGCTGGATGGTATGGCAGACCGGATGGAGGGGAGAGCATCGGAGGGAGCCAAGAATTTCAGGAGTTCAGTCGGGAGTCTAGATCGGACAATTCAGTCCTACTATTCGGGAATGTCGAACGAAGTGGTCACAGCTCAGTTCGGGGCATTTCTTTCCCTGTCACACAGAATTGAAGATCTGACACTTTCCCTGGATATGGAGATGGCTGCCGCCGGGCAAGCAGCTAGCGCAGCCGGGGCAGAGGCATTTAGCAGGGCAGGAGAGGCCTCGCTCTAAATGCTGTGGCGCGATCCAGCGCAAGATATGAGGAGCATTGCGCTGAGTGCGATGTTTCGATGGGAACCCAGACCTATGTCCACATCTTTTGATCTGCCTGGTCAACTCAGCTTGGCCTCCGGCACACTCGCTCGTAAGGAAGCTGGCCTTCTCAATGTCGGACTTATTTCTCACCTGTAATTTCACCTGTAAGGAATCCGTCTTGGCCGTACTGGCGCGTACTAACGCAGTCCTCAGCGCGTTGTAAGTTATTGGAACCGGGCAACTGCTTTTGGCAGAGATTCCACTTGACCGGTTTGCGCGTTAATCAGGCTTTGCCTATCAGCTCGCCCTAACGTCTGCTGTAGACTAAGGCCAGTCTTCGGTTTTGTTCCAACAATGAGCGCGCAAATGCATTGGTACCGGGCGTGGATCACGGAATGACGGAGCGGCGCATGCTTCTGGACGACTACCTGCCCGAGTTCGACGTGCGAACGAGCTATGCCACCCGCATCGCCGCGTCTCCGGCGAGGATCTATGCAAGCCTGTGGACCGCTAACTTCGACCATTGGGGGGTAACGCGGACACTGTACGCAGTACGCACGCTCCCATCGTTTCCGGCGCGACCGCGTGAGACATGGCGCCGCTTCCGTGACGAGCTCTTTCGGCAGCGCTTTACGCTCGATGACATGCTCTCAGAAGGCTTCGCTCTGCTTGAGTAGCGGCCCGGAGAAGAACTCGTGCTCGGCACAGTGGGTCGCTTTTGGCGTGCCCGTGGAGAACTGTGCGCAGTCAGCCGATCTCGATTCCGTGCGCCCGCCCCTTCGGGAACCGCGAAGGCGGCATGGAACTTCGAAGTGGGTCTAAGGGCGGACGGCGCCACGGAGCTTAAGACCGAGACTCGAGTATTGTGCGCGGACGTTGCGACAAGGCGACGCTTTCGCGCGTATTGGTTGCTGATCAGACCATTCAGTGGCCTGATACGGCAGGAGATGCTGGCCGCGGTCCGAAGCGCAGCGGAGTCGGGCCAGAGTCGAAGTGCTGATCCCCAATAAAAGATCGTCTGAGCGCGTTACGCCCTAAGGGCGTCCCGACCGTGTTTGCTGCGGGTCTACGGCGTTGAACAAATTGGGCATAGAAGACGGCATTACCGGCGCTGATTAGTTTTTCCGTCGGACCGATCCTACTCGGAAACTACCCCACTTCTTCGCGTTTCGTCTTCTGAAACAAATGATCGGTTGGAAGGGTGCATTCAGGGACTTATCACGCGATAAGACCAGTTACCGAAATCCAGCGTGGTCAGTGGAATTTGTCTCCCTTGGTCCGAAGCGGCAAGGTTCGCAGCGCCATCTCGACTATCCCTTGCAATTTGTCGCGACTTGCTCCGCCCGCGGCCTCTACCGCCATTCCGTAGACGATCGTCGCGACGTAGCGGGCAAGATCAGCAGGGTTCACGGTGGCCGGCAGGTCACCTTCTGATTTCGCACGCTGGAAGCGCCGGCGTAACGCAGCCTCACCCGCCGCGCGGTACGCGGCCAGTTCCTGCCGGATGGAATCGCCCGCCTCGCCACAGGCAAGCGCACCTTGCACCGTGAGACATCCGCCCGGATTGCGCGGTGCTGTGTTCAAGTCGGCGGCGCCCCGCAACAATCGCTCGACGACCGCGCGCGCCGTCGGCTCCTTCAATGCTTCTTGGGTGTAAGCCGCCGGGCCATTCAAATACCGATCGAGTGCCTTGCGGAACAGCGCTTCCTTGTCGCCAAAGGCGGCATAGAGGCTCGGACGGTTGACTCCCACAGCCTTGGTCAGATCCGACAGAGACGTGCCCTCATATCCTTTTCGCCAGAACACCTGCAACGCACGGTCCAACGCTCTGTCGATATCGAAGGAGCGGGGACGTCCTGTCCGCCCTGAGGATTTGTTACGTTTCATACCTATCTTTGATGCTCCTTCAATACCGACCGGTACAATTATTGTAACCATTCACGAACCGCGACATCTATACTGTATGGTACAGAAGTACCGTGCGACAGACAGGAAATCAAAGAGGAGAAAGATCGTGACCAAACTGGAAGGAAAAGTAGCCGTCATCACTGGCGGCAATAGCGGCATCGGCCTGGCGACTGCGAAGCGGTTTGTATCCGAGGGTGCATACGTCTTCATCACTGGTCGGCGTCAGAATGAATTGGATAAGGCGGTAGCGACCCTCGGCTCCGGAGTTACGGGAGTTCAGGGGGATATATCAAATCTGGATGACCTCGACCGGCTGTTCGCAACCGTACAGGCAGAGAAGGGGCATGTGGACGTACTGTTCGCCAACGCAGGGATAGGCAACATGAGTCCGTTGGGCGCAATCAGTGAGGAGCACTTCGACAAAGTTTTCGATGTGAACGTCAAAGGAACCCTGTTTACCGTGCAAAAGGCACTTCCGCTGATGCGGACTGGCGGCTCCATCATCCTTTGTGGGTCGACTACAGGCTCGATGGGCACGCCCGCCTTCAGCGTGTACAGCGCGACAAAGGCCGCTATTCGGAATTTTGCTCGAAGCTGGGCGCTTGACTTGAAGGGTACAGGGATCCGAGTCAATGTGCTCTCGCCGGGGGCTACAACGACGCCAGGTCTTCTCAATGGGCTGGCGAAGACGGGAATGCAAGAAGCTCTTCTCGCCGGTTTAGCCAGTCAGGCACCACTAGAACGCGTGGGCAACCCGGACGAAACGGCTGCCGTGGCCTCGTTCCTCGCCTCCGATGACAGCAGCTTTATGACAGGAAGCGAAGTATTCGTCGATGGCGGTCTGGCGCAGGTCTGATTTGCCAGGATGCATTTCGAGTTTTATCGAGTCTTATTTGACGCACGAGCGACCAACTCGTCCAATCTCGAAAGCAAAAGCTTCAGGATGGGAGACTTGTTCGACTTTTTGTAGCCGAGGACCAGCTCGATGGTCGGCGTATCTCCCTTCAGCGGCCGACTCGTTACAGACGAAGGGATAAAGTTCTGCGCGTAAGCAGGTAACAGTCCTACGCCGCGCGTCGACGCTATTAAGGACATTCCCATGGCGAGGTGGTCCGCTTCGTGATGTGGCGTGATATTGACTCCGGACCGCTTCAGGTAATTGTCAATGACCATACGCAGCACGGGAGCCGTGTCCGACACGGTCACGAATGTCTCGCCTACTAGATCCCTCGGACTGATGGCTCGGAGCGCAGCGAGACGGTGGTCACTAGGCAAGAGCACCAACAAGGGCTCCTTGACGAGAAGACGGAACTCCAAGTCTGGCAGCCCTCGTTCCCTTCGAAGAAAAGCCGCATCGACTTTCCCCTGCAAAAGGGCATTCGCGAGCAGCGGCGAGTATTGACTCGAAATCATCACGTCGATGTTAGGGAGTTCGTCGTGCAAGATCTGCAAGGCTTCGGGCATCCACGTCAATTCGTGTCCGGTCAGAAAGCCCATCGCGAAGCATGGCTTGGC
>JAOAPW010000237.1 GCA_025463105.1 Candidatus Acidiferrum typicum
GCACAAATCCCGATGACTCTGTTTCGGTAACTACTCCATCAATCACTTCGGTGGCTATCGGATCGGACATTGCGCCGCTCCTTTTCTACCCCCGGGAACGCCAATCTCCCGATTGGCGAGTTTAACAGACGCCAATCGGGAGATTGGCGTTCCCGGACCCGTCGCTTGGCTTCTCGCAGAATATTGAGACTGTGGCCTATCTACACTCAAAACCACACAGGCTGAAGTCTGTGCTACTGGCCCCGCGCCTTCCGCTACTTTGTCGAGGCCGCCACTGCTAGATATTGCCGGGCGCGCTCGCCCGGATTTGTCGCACAGATCAAATCTCGCACTACCGCCAGTGAGTCAGCGCCTGCGCCATATACTTCCGCTGCGCGTTCAAGAGTAATTCCGCCGATCGCAACGAGCGGCTTTTGCGTGATTTGACGCGCTCGGCGCAACAGTTCCGTTCCCACAACCGCATCAGGATTTTGCTTGGTCGTCGTGGGGAAAATAGGTCCGAAGGCGACGTAGTCGGCGGATGTGCGATCCGCAGCGGCCACTTGCTCTAGCGTATGCGTCGACACTCCAACCCATCTTCCGGCGCCGCAAATGGCGCGCGCTTCTTCGACTCCCAAGTCGTCCTGTCCAACATGCACGCCGCCCGCGCCGGAAAGCAGTGCAACGTCCGGCCGGTCATTGACGATGAAGCGCACGCGACGTTGCGCCAATACGCTGGACAGCCTCCTGGAAATTTCAAAGAGCTCGCGGGAAGGAGCCTTCTTATTGCGGTATTGAATCAGCTCGACCCCGGATTCCGCCAGCGTTTCGGCCAAAATCATCTCCGATGTGGTGAGCAAGCTGGGGTCAAGTATGGCATACAGCTTTGGAAAGATTGGCATTATCCGGCCAGGACTGTAGCGAATCGGTCAAGGAAGTGCGTGTCGAGCCGGCCCGCCGCAAAATCCGCGTCCGCCAGTATTTTACGATGCAAAGGAATGGATGTTTTGATGCCTTCCACGACAAACATTTCGAGCGCGCGGCGCATTCGTGCTATCGATTCTGCGCGCGTGTCGCCGAAAGCAATTATTTTCGCGATCAGCGAATCATAGTAAGGCGGAATAATCGCATCAGCATACGCGGCAGTGTCAACACGAATTCCCGGTCCGCCGGGAACACGAAACACGGTGATGCGGCCCGGCGAAGGCACGAATGTTTCCGGATCCTCGGCGTTGACGCGGCACTCGATGGCATGTCCCCGGGCAACGGGATTTCCGACAACATCGGCGAGTTTTTCGCCGGCCGCCAGGCGTATCTGCGATTTCACCAGGTCCACGCCCGTGACCATTTCCGTAACCGGGTGCTCCACCTGGATTCGCGCATTCATCTCGATAAAATAAATGGATCCATCTTCGTCCATCAGGAATTCCACCGTGCCCGCGCTGCTGTAACCCATTTGTTCGAGAGCAGTCGTTACGCGCGTTCCCAGTTCGGCGCGCTTCTTGTCGTCCAGCGCCGGCGATGGAGATTCCTCGATCAGCTTCTGGTGTCTCCGCTGGATGCTGCACTCGCGCTCGCCCAGGTGCATCACGCGGCCATGTTTGTCTCCCAGAACCTGAAATTCAATATGCCGCGGCCGCTCAATGAATTTCTCGAGATACACGTCGGGCGTGCCGAAGGCCTGCTGCGCCTCGTTCCGCGCGGTCCCAAACGCCGCAGGGAGATCTTCCTCGTTCCGTACCACGCGCATCCCGCGTCCACCGCCGCCCGCCGAGGCTTTTACAATTATCGGATACTTGATCCGCGCCGCCTCCGCGAGTGCAGCGGCTTCATCGGAAACAATACCCAGCGAGCCGGGGACCACCGGTACGCCCGCAGTGGCCATTTCACGCCGCGCCTGATCCTTCTCACCCATCATCCGGAGCAATTCCGGCGAGGGGCCGATAAATGTGATGTGCGAGGCCTCGCAGACCTCCGCAAAGTTCGCGTTCTCGGAGAGAAATCCGTAGCCAGGGTGTATCGCATCGACATTGGTGATTTCGGCCGCACTGATGACCTGAGGGATGTTCAGGTAACTCTCACTCGACCGGGGCGGCCCGATGCATACGGCTTCGTCGGCAAAGCGCACGTGGAGCGAATTCCTGTCCGCTTCAGAGTAGACAGCGACGGTGGCGATACCCAGTTCCTTGCAGGCGTCAATCACGCGCAAGGCGATTTCACCACGATTGGCAATGAGGATTTTTCGAAACATTTGAGGCCGGCAATTCCCCGGGGCGATTCAGCTATTTTTTTTATTGCCCGTGGCCCGCAACGCAAACAGCGGCTCGCCATATTCCACCGGCTGCCCGTTTTCTACCATGATGCGCGCCACTTCTCCGCTGATATCCGCTTCAATTTCATTCATCAACTTCATGGCTTCGATAATGCACACAGTTTGACCCGCCTGAACCGTGTCGCCAACCTTTACAAAGGGTCCAGACTCCGGATTGGGAGCTGAGTAAAATGTGCCGACGATCGGCGACTTGATGACGTGCAGGTCGTCAGCCGGAACGGCTGGGGGCGGCGCCGCGGAAGCTTCTGACACAACAGTCGAAGCGGATTCTGTACGCGTAGCTTCGGTACGGGTTGGCATTGCCGGTACGCTGCTCTCTGAAGCTGCGGGAAGCGCCCGGCTTGGAGCTGAGATCGAGGGCGCGGTGGCCTTCTTGAGCCGAATGCGCAAGTCGCCGTGCGCGTATTCGAACTCTTCAAGTCCATGTTCGGACATGAAAGATAGCAATCGCTCCAGTTGACCCAGGTCTATCCCCGGGACAGATATCTCGGCGCTGTAGGTTTGTTTTTTTGATCCCTTCATATAATGTTCAGATTTCGAGGAATTCCCGAGGAGCGGTTGTCAGAACTTCGGCCCCGCGCGGGGTCACTAAAATATCGTCTTCGATGCGTATGCCCCCGACGCCTTCGATATACACGCCAGGTTCCAGCGTAATAACGTTTCCCGGCTCCAGGAGCCCCTTTTGGCCTCGAGCCAGCTTGGGATCCTCATGTATCTCTAAACCAATCCCGTGTCCCGTGCTATGGACAAAGTAGCGCCCCAAACCCTTGCGTTGCAGGAGGTTTCTGGCAGCTGCATCCACCTCGCCGGCCGTCACGCCGGCCCTCACAGCGGCTCGCGCGGCAGCCTGCGCCCCCAGTACAGCCTGGTACCACCGCCGGACCCGCCCCGGCGCCCTGCCGACGTACACAGTGCGCGTGAGGTCGCTACAATAGCGGCGCAGTATAGCACCCAGGTCCAACACGACCAACTCATTTCTCCCGATTTGGCGCGATGTAGGCCGCGCATGCGGCAACGCTGATCGTGGCCCAGCGGCCACAATCGCCTCGAAAGACTCCCCTGAAGCTCCTTTGCGGCGCATCCTGTAACCAATCTCGGCGGCAAGGTCGAGTTCAGTCACGCCGGGCCGCACCAGATGGATTGTCTCTTCCATGACTTCCGATCCGACCCGCGCCGCGTCGCGAATTCGGTCAATTTCCGCCGCATCCTTAACAGCGCGCAGACGGTCCACGATACCGTCCGATGCTACCCAACGGACGCCTTTCCCGGCAGCTTTCTTCAGAATCGTCCAACTCGCCAGACTGAGGCGCGTCGGGGAAACAGCCACCCGAATGCGATTCTTTCGGCGCAGATACGCGCCAACCGAGCCAACCAGCGGCCCTCCCCGGTGTATGTGCGCTCGCACTCCCGGAGCTTCCTCCTTGGCCTGAATGGTGAACCTGCCATCAGTAAATAGCGTCACGGATGTTGGCTGCACGAGCAAAATGCCCGCGTCGCCGGTAAAACCGCTGAGATAATAGATATTCGGAGGATGCGTCTCCAGCAGCGCGTCTGCACTCTCAGTTTCGAGAGCATCGCGAACGCGCTTCAACCGGTTGGCAATCGATTTTTCCATAGAACTGCTTTCACAAATAAAGAAAGGAGGAGACCGTAGCCTCCTCCCGAGTCGAACTGCACCCTTCTCTCAGAAATTAGCTCGGCAGAATCCGTGGCGTCACAAAGAAGAGTAATTCCTGGGACGTTACATTAATTGATGTTTTTTTGAACAGATTGCCGATCAGCGGCACACTGCCCAATAGAGGCACCTGATCCACGTTTGTCGTCTGATTGCTGACCACCACTCCACCGATGACTATAGTGCCGCCATCATTAATCAAGACTTTGGTTTGGGTTGACTGAGTATCGAGGGCTGGAGTTCCGTTGATGCGGGCGATACCGTTGTCGATCTGTGTATTTTCCACGGTCACGTCCAGAAATACGGTACCGTCAGCCGTAATCTGCGGTGTGACTTCCAGCCTCAGCACCGCGTCCATCATCTGAATTGAAACAGTGTTGTTGACCGTCGTCTGGATCGGAATCTGTTGACCTTGTTTTACGGTCAGTTTTTCATTGTTCTGGGTGACGCCCCGGGGTTCTGAAAGCACCTTGCCGACGCCTCTGCTTTCCATCAGCGACAGCTGAAAGTCGAGAGCGAAGTTAGGACTGGAGAACAGGTAACTAAGTCCGCTAGTAGCGGTGGCAGCCGCTAAATTTGTCACCAAAGGCATTTGAACAGAGACCGGCGTTCCAGGCGTAAGCACCGAATTGCCAGTCACAAGCGCCGGCGAACTAAACGGCGGAGTGACGGTTCGAGAAAGCGGGCTGTTTCCGACAGACGCGTTTCCGCCGAACACATTGCCGCCTGACTGCGTCGAGAACGCGAACAGCGTGCCGATATCCCGCGCAAAGGAACGGGAAGCCTGGACGACTCGGGCATCAATTTCCACCTGCTGGGATTTCCGGTCCAGTTGGCGCAACAAATTATCGATTTTCGGTATTGACGACGGGATATCCCTTACGATCAGTGTGTTCGAACGTGAATCGGCGTAAACATCGCCCCGAGGAGTAAGGAATTTCTTTATCGTGTTGACCATGGCGTCTGCCTTGGCATAGCTCAGCACGCGGGTGGCTGTAACTGTCTCAATGGCATCCGATTGGGCCTTTAGAAGCTCGCGGCGCTGGTCGGCCTCTCGCTTCAGCGTATCCTGCGTTGCGATCCGCAACACGTTGCCATCGATTTCTTGCGAGAGCCCATTGTTGCGCAACACGATGTCCAGACCCTGATCCCACGGAACTTCATCCAAAACCAATGTCACTGTGCCTTTTACCGCAGGGTCCAGCACAATGTTCAGTCCGCTGATTTCATGAATCAGGCGGAAGAAGTCCTTCAGGTCAACGTCCTTCAGGTTCACCGAGATGGGGTCTCCCGTATATTTTTTGCCCTGCACGGGCGGAACTGCGAGAGCAGCCGCCGGGGCCGGTTGGGTATTCGGGGCGGGATTTTGCGGCTCCGGAGCAACCGGCTGGTTGCCTTGGCTCGCTAATGCCAGCTCTTCTCCTGTAAGCCAGCCCGGCAGCGGCATCTGCGGAACTTTGGCAGACGAAAGGATTTGTTTCACAGGCCTTTTGGAAGGCCGCAGCGCCGCCGGAATGACCGCCTCGGCAGGCGATGTAAAGGAAATCATCAGGTTCGAACCATCCGCTTGGGCGCTGAAGGGAACCAATTCGGCAAGATCGATTACAACACGCGACAGGCCAGGCTGGGACTGTCCCAAGCGCACTGCACGAACGGGAACGTACTGGCTCCGCACCGTATATCTGGACACAGCCAGATTGGTATTCTCAAAATCCAGGACGAGGCGCGCCGGATTGTCCAGGCGCGAAGTCTGGTAGCGGAGTTCCCCGTTACCAGAGATGCGCACCGTGGTGCGCTGCGCCGCGTGGGAAACCTCAACGCCTGAAATCGACGAC
>JAOAPW010000106.1 GCA_025463105.1 Candidatus Acidiferrum typicum
CGACGCATAGCATTCCCTTCTGCAGGTGGATGTCCTCAAGGTGCGCGGCTTTGTCGAATTTTTTCGGATCCTCGGGCGCGACCGTGTTTCCCTTTTCATCGAGCAGGTGTCCCTGACGATCGCGCGCATACACGGCGCGGAACAGCCAGCCGTGACTGTGAAAATCAGCGAACTGCGTCGTCTTCAATTTTTGATTGAACTCGGCGCTGCCGGTCTCGGTGAGAAATTTCAGGTCCGACCACAGCCCGCGCGCTGCCGCACCTTCCGGATTGCGTTGCGCAACGTGGAATTTTTCTTCCTCGGTGGGATTGTGCTGCTTTTTGGGGTACATGGCATCGCCGTCGGATTCGTTGTCCCACCACGTGTAGCCGAAATACGTCGCCATCATATTCGTGCCCGGATGGATGTGGCAAACCATGCACTGGCTTGACGGGATCGAACGTGTAAATTCGTGGCGGATGGGATGTCCCGGCTCGTCATGCGGAATCGTTGGATCATTTGAGGCGCTGAAGCCGCGATTGCCGAACCTTGCATACTGCGCGGAATGTTTCGTTGAACGATCATTTGCGTAGACCACGTGGCATGCGGTGCATCCGCTGGCGCGATAGTCGCCAGGCTGATCGTTCGTTCCCGGCATCGAAAGCAGCGGGTCGAGCAGCCGCGTCTTCTGCAAGCCGAGGAAGACGGGATCGGTGCGAAGCTGCGTGCCGAATCCGCGCGTGCTGAGCTTGTCGTCAGGCTTGCCGGCATCATCGGCGCGCACCGGCTCGCCCACTTCACTCTTGGGTCCGCCACCGCGTTCGAAAACACGCAACACGTTCCCAGGCTGCGAAATTTCCCAGCGTTCGAGCGGAGTGATTTCCGCCAAAACACCTTTCTTCCGAATTTCTTCGGGAGTTGGCGGCGGAATCGTTCGAACGGTCTGCGGCGTGCCATCGCGGGCGTAGCTTTCGCCGAAGCGCGTATCTTTGTGCGGATATGCACCGTTGTTATAGAGAGCAGCGCCCCAAAGCAGGCCGCCAGTCGTCATCATGCTCGTTGAAACGTTGCGCACTTCTGAAGTGTGGCAGCCGGCACTGCCGCATGTCTGTGCCGCGATGCGCAAATCGCCCGGGTTGACAAAGCGAATGTACTCGGGACTTTCCTTTAGCCATTGTGTGTACGCGCGTTCGGGATTCGCCGAACGGTTGGCTAATTGGGGATCACGCGGCTGCGGATGCGCCTGATTTTTTGCTCGATCGTATTCGAGAGAAGTGCTTGCAACGCCTGGCGCGATGCGAATACTTGCGTTTCCTCCGTGGCAATCCGTGCAGCCTAACAGCACGGTGCCGGTCGCATGCATCGTTCGCTGATCGGTTTGCGTGTGGCAGGAGATGCAGCCGGCGCTTTTTCCATCGGCGTCAGCCTGCGTTCGCCCCGCGAGACTTGGAACTGAATCCTGCTTGGCTGCTCTCACGGAAGCGACGGGGATTCGCGCCGCGATAATGACAAGAAGCAGGCTGGCTCCAAGCGCGCTCCATGGGAACGCGCGCGTAAACCAGTGCTGTACGATCTGATTTGTCGTCAGGACTTTCATCCAAATCCTTAAGCGTACATTTAGCGCGCGCCCCTTGCGCTCTTAAAACTGAAACCGCACGTTCGCGAATAATGAGAACTGAGTCTTACCGGAATAAATGTCGCGAAATCCTTGTCCCGGCAGAAGCGCCGACGCTCCACCGGTTATCACAATATTTTCCGAAAGCGGAGGGCGATACTCGAATCCCAGGCTAGTATCCACACCAATCGTGTTGTGAATGGGCGACTCGAACAGCAAAAGTTCGATGGGCGCCGTCCGCTCGAATCTCAAATAGTTCACGTTTAAAAGAGTTTTTAGTTTTGGCGTCAAATCGAAAACCGCGCCTGCATTCACAATAAAAATTCCCGGGTTTACGAAATTTGCCTGGCCTTCTTCCTTGCTGGTTCGCAAGCTGGGCAGCAGGCTGTCCGGAGATGTAAGCGCAACTCCCGTGCCAGTGAGGCGAATACCTTCACGATTCCAGAAACTAAAAATTCCTCCGGCGAAGACAGGGGCATCCACGATGGTGTCGAATCCGGTGGCGCGCGGATCGCGCGGATTTCCGTCGCCGGAGGCGAAAAACGCGGACAATTTGTAGCGGATCCAGTCCTTGTCGAGCGAAAGTTCCGCGGCCGCCATTTGCGCGTTGATCGTAACCGGCCGCCCGGCGATGGGATTCAGATCATCCGTACCGAGCGCCTGGTAGAACGCGTGATTCACATTGACGCGCCCGAAGTGCCCGTTGCCGGTCCATCCGAGATACGCGGCGCGAATATTGTGCGCCTGAAAAATTCCCACTGGGGCGGGCCGCACCAGAAATCCGTTATCGTCGTAATGAACGTCAGCATCGTCTTTATTGTAATGAACGCTGAACTGCGTTGTGTATCCGGGCTTCACAAAATCCTGCAAATATAAATTCGCGACGATCACCTGCTGGTGTCGAGGCTGGAAGGTGTTGAGTCCGCTGTTGGTATTCTTTTCCAGTAAATTGAAATATGCGAGGTTGTATTCCCAGCGATTCGAACACAAGTTTCCAAAAAATCGCACGCCTGGCTGCTCATCGACGAAAAGAAATCCGCGAAAATCGCTGGAGAAGCTCTGAATTCCCGCGCGCACGGAAAGGAAATCGTAGTTGGGACTCAAGTCGCGAATTTTGTATTCCACAAACGCTTCCTGCAGGCCAGCGTGGGAATCCAGGCGCGTTGTGCCGTCGCGCACGTCGACGTTCACGATTCCGAGTTCGCGAGCGGCCAAATAGTTGACGTTGACGGCAGGCGTCACGCGAATCCGCCAATCGACCGGACGAAACGAGGTGTCCCCATGGAAAAGATCGAAAGAAAAACGGAATGTTTCGCTGGGCGCGAACTGTTCGCCTCTGCCGAAGAAATCCGTGCTGCCAGGGCGCGCCGAGCTGATATTACTCGTCACCGGAACGCGGCGTTCCACCGTAAGCGTCTCGGATGTCGCCGTGATATTCAAAAAAGTTTGCTGGCCGAAAATCGGTTCATCACCTTTAAGGCGGTTTCGATTGAACGGGTCCCACCAGTGGCTCTTGCGGCCAAACGGGTATTCGCCGCTGCGGCCGTCGCGATTCCATTCCGGCATCGCGATGTTCCAACGATCCTGCGAGGCTAGAAATACTTCTTGCGCGGGCGGAAGCATCTCCGGCGCAGGGAGTTCGTCTCCAGACCCAGCATCCGGTCTGCGGCGCAACTCGTGATACGACGCAACTTTCCCGCTACTGTCGGTTGCAGGCGCGGGAGGACCAAGCTCCGGCATACGCGGGAGGCGCGAAGCGAGAGTCGCTGGCGTTGTCGAAGGAGCGAGCGTCAATTCGATTGTCACAACGTCGCCCGTATTCAGCTGAAGGTCATCGCGCGTCATTTTCTCGAAGCCATCGCTTTGTACGAGCAGCAAATACGAACCTGGCGCGAGATCCATCAAGCGGAATACACCATCAGCATTCGTGGAGATTGTTCGCGTCGCTCCCGTCGCGCGATGGGTGAGAGCAATCACCGCGCCAATGACGCCACGTTCCGCTCCATCGTGAATAACGCCTTGCAGCGCCGCAGTCTTTCGCGATGCTTGCCGGGGAATTCTTTGCTCTTCCTGCATTGAGAGCGTGGGAGGCGGAAACCCTCGCGAAGCACTCTCATTGCGTTGACGTGGAATTCGTGCCGACAGGCGTAAGTAGGAAGGACCAGCCGCGCGGCGCGAACGGATGCGGTGTGCACTGGCGCGCGTGCGAGTATGATTCGCCGCAATAGTCGCGCGCCCGTGTTGCGCGGGAGCGTTCCGTACCGATGCTGTTGCCGATAGAGCTCCTGCAGGCGATAGCGACATCAGCAAGAAGCTCATGAACGTCCAACGGATTGTTTTGGATGCCTTGTGCATCCAGCTTATCCCGGATCTCCCGCTCGCGATTGATGTTGCGCCATTCGCGGACTAGCTAACAACAATCCGCAACGCGCGGCAAGGAGTTTTGGGCTGGCATGCTGCGTGTTTGAAACATTTGGGTGCGCGCCCGAAATCACTCGCCCTCTTGATTCTCACGATTCCACGCGGTTCCGGGAACCGCTATGATGCTACGCGAGGATCATTCATGCCCATAGAGCAGCTCCCCACTGTGCTGGCCTTCGATGTGTATGGAACGCTGATCGATCCGTTCCGGATGGAGGATCACTTGCGCGCTATTTTTGGCGCGCGGGCAAAAGAAGCGGCGGAGTTGTGGCGCAGCAAACAGCTGGAGTATTCCTTCCGGCGCGCGCTGATGAAAAAATATGAGAGTTTCGACGTGTGCACCGCGCAGGCGCTGCGATTTGTGTTCAGGCAACTGGACGTTCCGCTGGCGGATGAAACGGAACGGAACTTGCTGGATCAATATTTGAGGCTGCCGGCCTATGAGGACGTTCCAGATGCGCTGGACGAACTGGAAGCGCTCGACTTCAAGATTGTGGCATGCACGAATGGAACTGAACACGCTGTGCGCGGATTGCTTGATCGCGCAGGAATACTCGCGAGATTCAGTAGGATTGTCAGCGTGGACCCGATCCGCACGTTCAAGCCCGATCCGGCGGTTTACGAATATCTCGCGACCCAGGTGAACGCGAAAAAAGAGATGGTCTGCCTGATTTCAAGCAATCCATTTGACGTGATTGGCGCGAAGGCCTGCGGGCTGCGGACCGTGTGGGTGCAGCGCGATCCCAAAAAAATGTTCGATCCATGGGAATTTGAAACTGATCTGCCTATTCAAAGTCTCAGAGAATTATCCGCGAAATTGAGTTTCAAATAGTGCGACCCGGGAACGCCATTCTCCCGAATGGCGTCGTTCAAACCGCCAATCAGGAGATTGGCGTTCCCGGGAAAACCTAGCCCGCGTCTTTTTCGCCGGGCTGCACACTTCACTTGGAAAGTTCAGTGTAAAAGAACAGTCCCCACCCGTACTGCTTATTGCACGCACTATGCTTGCGTGTCTTGAGTGCCGCCCGGCGATGTGACACCAAAGCAGTGACCTTTCATGGGCCCATTGAGAAGCTACCAGTCAAAACAACCCAGATTTGGCGGAACATTCTTCGCATGCGTATTTGCGCTGTCGATATGCGCCGCGGGCTGCAGCAGTGTCGCGGGCGGTTTGACGTCGGGGACTTCACCCTCGCCTGCGCCGGGCCTTACCGCTAGCGACGTTACATCCCTGGTTCAAGCAGCCGCGCAGGCCGCCGATCCCAACACGATGGTCATCGCCATTGTGGACCGCGCCGGGAATATTCTCGGCGTGTATCGCAAGCCTGCCGCGCCGACGCTCGCGCCGGGAAATTTCGGCGTGCAGGTTGATGCCAACGAACTTGCGGTATCGCTCGCGCGCACGGCTGCATTCTTCAGCAACGATCAGGCGCCGCTTTCTTCGCGCACCGTGCGCTTTATCAGCGGAATTCATTTCCCTCCGGGAATTTTGGGCACGACCAACGCCCCGTTGTACGGAATTGAGAACACCAACCGCGGATGCACGCTCTCCACGAATTTTATTGCCGGACAAGCCGTGCCGCCCGCACGCTCGATCAGCGGCGCAACGACGGGACTCGGCATCACCACCGGTAAAGCGGATTTGAACGACAGCGATTCGAGCGCGGTCAATCCCGGTGGCGTACCACTTTTCCGCAACGGCAGTGTCGTGGGCGGCGTTGGCGTTGCGGGAGTTTCGGGCGATGTGGCGGAGTTCGCCGCATACGCCGCCGCGACTTCAAATGGATTTGGGCCCACTCCTGCCGCGCCGGGCGTCGTCATTATTGG
>JAOAPW010000263.1 GCA_025463105.1 Candidatus Acidiferrum typicum
ATAGCCGAGACTCCTGTACTGCCATCGCTACCGTGTAGCCTTGCTTATGGCGCAATTCCCCATGTTCGGCAGCCGCCTTTGAAACCGGAGCTTTAATTCCTGCGCGCAGACGCAAACGCGCAACGACATCATGCAGAAGCTGAGGAAGATGCCCCGTGCGCTCTTCCTGGATCATCGGAATACTCATTAGGTCTGGCTCCTTCTCTACCCGGATAAGCCATTCCCCGATTACACTCTGAAGCTCACGTTCTAGAATGTCCGCGACACTCTCAACAACGACTGCACCGTCACTCACCTTCGCTGCACCGGGACATACGTGCTCAGCGAAGGCTTGTTCCCGAAACTTTTTTACATGCTGGATAACTTCGTCTGGCGTAAGCCCGGTAAGATCACCGCCGGGATTGTAGAACTGGCGTCCACATAGACTGCAAACCCACTCTTGACCAATTTCAATTAACTCGCGTTTTACGAATGAGGGCATTTGTTTTCGCCACTTTCTTTCGGGCCGATTTTGCAACGCGTGGCTTTGGCATTTGCCTTTTCAGTCGGGCCAGCAGTGAAGGTCTACTTTGTTCATCTTGACCACGCCTAACAGTAGGCACAGGCTTCTTTGGATTATCGTATAGGTTTTAACTGTGATGCTAAGTAAGACACACGACACTTCAGAGACCACAAGTCATTGCAGAGGAATCAGGCGCAGATGCTGTGTCAACTCCGGCGAGTAGGGGACGAATCGGATTGTCCCGGCTGCCCTATGGTGGCCGGGCTGTGTTTTTGCGTTACAGCGGACTCAAACGCGACAACCTTCCGGTTTGCGTGTGGATTCGTCCGCGGGTCACCCAACCACAGTACACAAGGATTGCCGGCAGTCACGCCACACGTAGGACAAGGGACAGCTAGGATTTCTTGTG
The DNA here is from genome assembly GCA_025463105.1 of Candidatus Acidiferrum typicum. GTDB lineage: Bacteria > Acidobacteriota > Terriglobia > Acidiferrales > UBA7541 > Palsa-360. The sequence goes on from JAOAPW010000263.1 coordinate 912, forward strand.
GCACTAATGATGTCTTTTTCATCCGAACAGGATAGGGTAAGACACACTAACAAAACTGTGCAATTTTGAACACTTTTTTGAACGTCGAGATTTCAGCGGCCGCTATTATTTTCCGAAAAGTCTGTGGGGAAGTAGGTAAGTGAATCCGATGAAGGCTTCCCAGCGGGTTGAAGTGCTGGTCAATCCTCGGTTAAAACCCGCATCGAGTACAAGCGTCTTTCGCGCGGTATAGCTTACCGCCCAGAGATTCCCGACGGCACGTCCGCGCAGGAATGGCTGCGTAAAATGCCAGATTTCTCCTGACAATGCGAAATTTCCCACGAGGTGATGGGAAATGGACAATGTCTGTCCGAATTGCGCCCTGCGAACCGGTTCCTGGACTATTTCGTTGAAAAATGCGTTTGCGTCGTAATGAAACCCCTTCACGTCGGCGCTGGCGAGCAGCAAGAAGGCGTTGGTGGGACTGCCGAGGTCAAAATCTGGCGCTGCACCGGCGTACACTTTATGGAAATAGCTTGCCGCGATCGTCGGCTTCGATCCTTCACCCGGAAGGATGACACCCTGCGCGCCGAGAAACACGTCACCAGCGTAGTTTCCCGAACTCCCGTCGGACCTGGAGTGAGCGACCGGTCCGGCCGAAGCCAAAAATTCCAATCGCGAAGCGACGGAAAACTTTATGACTTCATTCAACCCATACTGTGACGAAAATTCCGGAGAATGATTCGCGGCGATCGTTCCGGTTTCAAATTGGAGATATCCCGGCGGCGTAAGTGTTGCCGGAGTCGAAACGGTGGGGCGTCCGGGATTGGCCACCGGGTCCGGCTCCGCTGACTGCGCGGCGGCCGAATGGACGCAAACACCCAGGACAAGCCACACGCAGATGAGAACGAAGCGCATTTGTTACCGATCGCAAATACCTTAACATGAACCGGATTCCGCCCATGGACACAAAAAAGATTGCACATGCGAATTTGGAAGCGTAGAAATAGCTAGGTACATCGTATCCCCCCGAGTCATTGAGGTAATAATCTAAAAAGACCGGTGGAAGCAAGCAGAGTTGCAGTGGTGAGCGAGGAGCAAGTCGCTCGATGATTTGCCAGGGAGTTTGGTTTTCTTTGTGCGAATTCGGACGAGCCAGGTTGAAGTAGAGCTGATAGGTCTGTGACTTGGCGAGGAATTCACCGCGGCTGGTGAAGGTTTCCAGATCGAAGAACTCATCTTCGACCAGACGATGCACGGTTTCGACATCGCTTTGATAGGTGTGCGCAGCGGGTGGAATGCGCAAGTGCTGGCTATCGCCCAGAGCGGCGGGGAAGCCCGTGCGACGTCCCTGCCGATCGTGGCCGCCGATGAATTCGCTGCCGTTGTCGGTTTGCCAAGCCAGATCGCGCAGGTTCACGCCCCAACGATCCAAGTGCTGCTGAATGCGAGCGGCGAAGACAGCGCTGGCTGCCGCCGAGCGTTTCTGGCGGAGGCCCAGAACAGCAGACCGCTGCGAACTTCCCGCGCCGTGTATTCGACCAGAGGCAGATGCAGGCTCTGGGCCTGCGGCCAGAACTGCGGAATATCGCATAGATCCTTGGTGTCGGCGGAGATTTGTTGAAACAGCCGCCAAGTGGCTTTCACGGAAGCCAGATCCTGCTTGCGCTGATATTTTTTTCTGCGTTTGCGAATCAATCCGTGTTCGCGCCAGATGCGCTGGATGGCCATGTGTGAAACGGTGAGATCGAACTCTCGTTTCAGACGGGCCGCTCCAAAGGTGGGCAGCTTGCGACGCAGACCCAAGACCTGTTGCTCGATCTCGGCAGAGGTTTTGTGGGGGCAATGTTGATGAGCACGGCTGTGTTCGCGCAGCCCAGAAGGCCCGTGCTGTTGAAAGCGACGCAGCCATTTCCGTACCGTTGGCACCGTGGTGGCAAAGGCTCGGGCCGTCGGTTTGATCCCGTGTTGGCGGGCGTGCTGAACTAATCGCAAGCGATGGTTATAAGCGTCTGTCATCTCACGGACCAGGTCGAAATAACGGGCGGCGGACATGCGCCGATTCTATCCGTCGCGCGTGGCCCGGCTCCTCCCCCCTCCGCCGGGCCGCGCACCCCAAATACAAATTCAGCTCCTTCACTCGCTTCGGACTCATACACTTCAGTTCTTCTAGGGGGATACGATGATCCTTTCCAATGCCAATGCTTGACTGCGCTTGACGCCCGAATGCTCCTCTTGTATAGTTTGTTCCGCCATGCGGCTTTCCGCGCAACATCACGG
>JAOAPW010000295.1 GCA_025463105.1 Candidatus Acidiferrum typicum
GACCGAGCCACGATGACCGAGATCCAGTTCCACAACACATTGACGGACAAAACTGAACCGTTTATCCCGCTCGTCGAAGGCGAGGTGAGCGCCTACACGTGTGGACCCACGGTCTACGATTTCGCGCATGTCGGAAACTTTCGCACATTTGTTTTCCAGGACGTTTTGCGGCGGTATTTGAAGTCGAGAGGCTATCGCGTCATTCAGGTGATGAATCTGACGGACGTCGATGACCGCATCATCCAGAAAGCCGCTGCCGCGGGCGTAAGTATTCGCGACTACACCGATAAATATATCCAAGCATATCTCGACGACCGCCTGGCGCTGAACCTGGAGCCTCCCGAACACGTCGCGCGGGCCACCGAGCATATTGACGACATGGTTGAGCTTATTCAGCGGCTCACGGCGAAGGGCTTCACTTATGTAAGCGAGGGCTCGACCTATTTCCGCATCTCAAAATTTCCGAACTACGGGAAACTGTCAAAAATTGACGTGGCCGGCATGCAAACCGGCGCCCGCGTGGACATGGACCGCTACGACAAGGACAACGCGCGCGATTTCGCCTTGTGGAAGGCGCCCAAGCCCGGCGAACATTTCTGGGAGACGCCGATCGGCCCGGGACGCCCGGGTTGGCATATTGAGTGCTCCGCGATGGCCATGAAATATCTTGGCGAAACGCTCGATATCCACAGTGGCGGCGTCGATCTGACGTTTCCTCACCATGAAAATGAAATTGCGCAGTCCGAAGCGGCCACGGGCAAGCCCTTCGCGCACTTCTGGCTCCACGCCGAGCACCTGCTGGTCGATCAAGCGAAGATGTCCAAGTCGATGGGAAACTTCGCGACACTGCGCGAGTTGTTTGCTCACGGACACAAGCCGTCGTCGGTGCGATTTCTGCTCGCTTCTGTGCCCTATCGGCGTCAGTTGAATTTCACGCCGGAAAGTTTGCAGGGAGCGGCCAGCTCGGTGGATCGCCTGCGCACGTTCGCCGAACGCATCCGATCCGGAAAATTTCCGGAGGGAGCATCCACTGCGATAGCGGCGCGCGTTGCGAAATCCGGGGAAGAATTCGACAGCGGACTTGCGGACAATCTGAATACCGCGCAGGCGCTGGCGGCCATTTTTGACCTGGTGCGCGACATCAACACGGCGATGGATCGCGGGGAATTTCGCCAGGGTGACGCCGCCTCCGTCCTGACGGCACTCGAAGCCTTCGACGCCATTTTTGCGGTGCTTCGCGATGACGATGCTGAAAAACTCCGCGCGCTGGGCATTGCTTCTGATTCCCCTTCCTTTGATGATGCTGAAATCGAGGCCCTCGTAGAGGAGCGCCAGGCTGCACGCAAGCGGCGCGATTTCGCCGCATCGGACCGCATTCGCGGTCAGCTCGCGGAGCGTGGAATTATTCTGGAAGATTCGCGCGACGGCGGAGTTCGCTGGAAACGCAAGTAAAGACGCGAAGTTCCCACCTGGTTACCCCTGCACTCTTGACGTATCATGGATCGACTGCGCGTGTTCGCGTAAACTGGATTCCAGCGCCCTCCCTCTCGCTGGGCATCGCCTATGCCAACAAGTGGGCGCGGGTTACCCGGTTCCGACCGGGCCCGGCACCGAAGCCGCTGTAATGGAGGACCCCGTGAAGCAGCCATCGATCGGACTTGCTAACGAAATAAAGCTTCCCAATCTCATCACCCCACTTCCCGGGCCGAATGCGAAAAAAATTATCGCGCGGGACACGGCGGTTATCTCGCCTTCCTACACGCGCGGCTACCCGTTGGTCGCCAAATCCGGCCGCGGCGCGATTGTGGAGGACGCTGATGGCAACACCTTTCTGGATTTTGCCGCCGGCATCGCTGTGGTTTCCACAGGGCATTGCCATCCGCGCGTCGTCGAAGCGATTCAAAAGCAGGCTGCCGAACTGATCCACATTTCCGGAACCGATTTTTATTCGCCAAACATGGTTGATTTGGCTGAGCGCCTCGCGGCCGTGGCTCCCGGGAAAGAGGCCAAGAAAGTATTCTTCGGAAATTCGGGGACCGAAGCGGTCGAGGCAGCAATCAAGCTGGCGCGTTATCACACGCGTCGCGATAAAATCATCGCGTTCTATGGGTGCTTCCATGGGCGCACGCTCGGCTCGCTTTCTCTCACCGCTTCCAAGGCCGTGCAGCGAAAAGGGTTTGGCTCGTTGCTCGCGGGAGTGTTTCATATCCCGTACCCGAATTCCTACCGCTGCCCGTATGGCAATCCGTCACCCTGCAATTGTGTGGAGTCAGCCACGATTCTGGAGCGCGAGACTTTCAAACGCATTGTCGATCCGGAAGAAGTGGCGGCGGTTTTTATCGAGCCGATTCAGGGAGAGGGCGGCTACGTGCCGGCTCCAAAGGCATTTCTACTTGAATTACAAGCGATCTGCCGCAAACACGGAATTCTTCTGGTCGTCGACGAAGTGCAAAGCGGCATGGGACGTACCGGGAAGTGGTGGGCCGGCGATCATGCGGGGATCGAGCCGGACATTTTGTGCGTCGCGAAGGGAATTGCATCGGGAATGCCGCTATCGGCCATGATCGCGCGCGCAAGTCTGATGGATTGGAAGCCCGGCGCGCACGCAAGCACTTTTGGCGGCAATCCTGTGTGCGTGGCCGCGGCGCTCGCGACGCTGGAATTGCTGGAGACTCAGTACATCGAAAATGCGCGCCGCATTGGCGAATTTCTCTTTAGCCGCATGGTGGACTGGCCCGCCCGGCACAAGATTGTCGGCGACGTTCGCGGCAAGGGCCTGATGATCGGCGTGGAAATCGTACGGGATCAAAAGACCAAGGAACGTGCGCACGATTTGCGCGAGATGATTGTCGACCGCGCGTTTGAGAAAGGCCTCCTCTTGTTGGGAGCTGGAGAAAATACGATCCGCGTTGCTCCGCCCTTGATGATTGACGAGGAGCAGGCCGATTTTGCGGCGCGGATACTGGAAGAATGCATTCGCGAAGTTGAAAAATCCGCGTAATGTTGGAGATCCAAGCAGCGGATTCTTCTCTGTGTCCTCTGTGCACTCTGTGTTAAATGTTTTTCCGCGGTTCGAGCAGAGCTTTCAACACAGAATACACAGAGCGCACTGAGAAACCCTGAAAGGCGCGTTGGGGATCGCATGCTAACCCGGCGCAAGGCAGGAAAAAGCCGTGCCGCTTTTTGCTCGAGCAATGTTTAGTCTAATTGATTGGGCGGCCCGAAAAGGCCTGTCCGATTCAACAGCGTCGCCTTCCCTGGAAACAGCGAAGCTGAGGGCGCGCCGAACGGGCGTTCGCGGCGAGACCTATGCCTATTGGTACCTGCGGAGACACGGGTACGTCATGATCGCGCGAAACTTCACCTTTCGCGGAATGAAGGGCGAAATCGATATGGTGGGATACGATGGCGCGACGGTCGCGTTTGTCGAAGTCAAAACGCGGACCGGAGCGGGAGATGAGTTTGGCACTCCCGAAGAAGCGGTCACCCGCGAGAAGCAGCGGCATCTTTCGCGAATCGCACGGCAATTTCTTCGCGAATACCGCGCCGGAAGCGCTCCGTTCCGGTTCGACGTCCTGGCGATTCAGGCGTCTCCCGGCGGGCATCCAGTTGTCCGCTTGCATAAAGGCGCGTTTGCGCCCTGAAGAACCCCGGATACTTTCTGAATCCTCAAATCCTAAGGGATTAGTAGAGTAAACTTAAATTTTCGAGAACTCTCCGATTTCCATTTGTGCTGGTTTTCGACCCAGGAGGAATCTTTGCCAGAGCTAAGGAAAGACCCCATCACCGGACGATGGGTCATCATCTCGACGGATCGGGCCAAACGCCCGACGGATTTTTTGCGGGAAAGCGTTGAGATCAAGGGAGCGGGAATATGTCCATTTTGTTATGGCAATGAATCGAAAACGCCTCCCGAAATTCTGCAGTACGGCCGCAATGGAGGCGGCGCGAATACACCGGGCTGGCAGGTGCGAGTTGTCCCCAATAAATTTCCCGCGCTCGGAATCGAGGGCGATCTCGACCGCGAAGGCGAGGGACTGTTCGACCGGATGAACGGTGTCGGCGCTCATGAAGTCATTATAGAAACGCCCGACCACCGCAGCACTTTGGCGACAATGGCGGAGAAGCAGATTGAGGATGTCCTGTGGGCGTTTCGAGACCGCATGCTGGACTTGAAAAATGACAAGCGCTTCCGGTACGTCCTGATTTTTAAAAATCATGGAGAAGCTGCGGGCGCAACTCTGGAGCACCCGCATTCGCAATTGATCGCTTTGCCAATCGTTCCCAAGCAGGTGCGCGAGGAAGTGGACAGCGCACGACACTATTATTATGACAAAGAGCGATGCATTTTCTGCGACATGATCCGCCAGGAACTGGATTCAGGTGTTCGCGTAATCAGCGAAACGCAATTGTTCGTTACGCTGGCTCCTTACGCCCCACGCTTTCCGTTTGAGATGTGGATTCTCCCGAAGCAGCACAACTCATCTTTTGAGAATAATCAGACTCCGGTCTATGCGGGCCTCGCCAAAGTTTTGAAAGATATGCTGGCGCGTCTGGATGTGGCGCTCGATCGCCCCGCATACAACTTGATGATTCACACATCTCCGATTGGGGAAGAAGCCAACGAGCACTACCATTGGCACATCGAGATCATCCCCAAGCTCACGAAAGTGGCCGGATTTGAGTGGGGCACGGG
>JAOAPW010000325.1 GCA_025463105.1 Candidatus Acidiferrum typicum
CTTATCGCGAAGAAGTCGCGCGCACCAAGCGCCGCGCATATCGCGATTGGACATATTGGGGACGCCCCGTGCCGGCCTTTGGCGATCCTGGCGCGCGCCTGGTGATCATCGGACTGGCACCCGGCGCGCATGGCGCCAATCGCACCGGACGTATGTTTACCGGAGACCGCTCGGGCGATTTCCTTTACCCGCAACTCCACCGCGCAGGCTTCGCGAATCAACCTCAGTCGAAAAGTGCCAATGATGGGTTGGTCTTGAAGGATGCGCTGATTTCGGCTGCAGTTCGCTGCGCGCCGCCTGATAACAAGCCGCTACCCGAAGAAATCCGCAATTGCGTGCCCTATCTCGAACGGGAATTGGAACTTATCCGTCCGTGCGCGATTCTGGCCCTCGGAGGCATCGCGCTCAATACGTATCTCAACGTCCTGAAAAAACAGGGGCTGATCCCGTCTTGCGCCGCCTACCGCTTCGCGCATGGAGCGAGCTTTGTTCTCCCCCACGGTCTCCCGCGCCTTTTCGCCGCTTATCACCCCAGCCAGCAAAATACGCAGACCGGACGCCTGACTCCGACAATGTTTGCCAGCGTGTTGAGGCAAATCAAAACATTCCTGAAAACTTGACCGTATTGGCTTTTTCCGAAGCCTCGTAGGCTGCTCATTGAAGATTTGGGATTGAGTGTGTATGCTCACGTCCCCTATAATGAGCCGTCTATAATAGAATGTATTGTTTGTTGTCGGGCGCGGCAGTCCCCTGATTTCCGTTAAATCGTAAAATACAGGTGGCGTTGCGCGGGAGGCTTGCCGGACGTGTGGGACGCTATTCGTGAAAAGAAATTTGGTGTGCGGATTCTGCTTGGAGTCTTCCTCGGAGCGATCTCGATCAGCATGCTCCTGTATCTGGTTCCGCAGCAAAGCGGCAGCGAACTTACAGGGGCTGACGTCGTCGCCCAGGTGGGCAACCAGACCATCACAACCTCCGATGTTCAGACCCAATTAAATCGCATTTCGCGAAATGGACAGATTCCCCGCGGTATCCTCCCCTTGTACGCGAGACAGTCGTTGGACCAGCTGATTTTCGAGCGCAGCCTGGAACTGGAAGCGGACCGCCTGGGCATGCGCGTCAGCGATGAGGAACACGCCGACCTGCTCCGGAAAATAGTCCCCACGGCATTTGCCGGGGACACCTTTATCGGTATGGACAAATATACGACGGAAGTCCAGGCACGCTTCCAAATGAGCGTCCCGGAATTCGAGTCGGAAATAAAAAAGGAACTGCTGCAGGAGAAATTCCAGCAACTCGTGACGGATGGCATCACGGTCACCGATGATGAAGTGCGGGCGGAATACCTGCGCGCCAATGACAAAGTTAAACTCGATTACGTGCTGATCAAACCGGACGATTTGCAAGCCAAGATCGAAGCTTCCGACGGCGAGCTGGGGCCCTATTTCGAGAAGAATAAGTCCCGCTACGTTGTTCCGGAGCGCAGGACCGTCGATTACGCTACCCTCGACTTCGCGCAGCTTCGCCAGCGCGCTCAGGTAACGGAAGACGACGAAAAAATCTATTACCAGCAGCATATCGACAGCTACAAGCTGGAAGATCGCGCACACGTCGCGCACATTCTGTTCAAAACCGTCGGCAAAACCGATGCCGAGGTCGCAGAAATCAAGGCCAAAGCAGAGGATGTCCTGAATAAAGCCAAGCATGGCGCGAAATTCGCCGACTTGGCAAAGCAGTATTCGGAAGATAGCACCAAGGACAAAGGCGGCGATCTGGACTGGATCGTTCGGGGACAGACGGTGCCTGAATTTGAGGCTGCGGCATTCAGTCTGCCCAAAGGCGCCATTTCGGACCTGGTAAAAACGCAGTACGGCTTCCACATCATCCAGGTCATCGATCGCGAGACAGCCCGAACGCAAACCTTTGACGAAGTGAAAGGCGCCATTCAGGGGCAGTTGCAGCAGCAAAAGGCCGAACAGCTTGGCGATACGCTTTCCGCGCAAATTGCGGATGAAGTCCGGCGCACAGGTCGAATTCCGATCGACGAACTGGCCAAGAAGTTCAATCTTATGACCGGCGAGGCCAAGCTCGTCGAGGCGAATCAACCGCTCCCGGAACTGGGTAATGCCCCCGGTCTCCTTGACAACGTTTTTCGGCTGCGGGTTGGCGATCTGAGCGCTCCCGTTCGCACCGATCGCGGTTACGTTGTTCTCTCTGTGAAGGATATCCAACCAGCCCATCCGGCAACGCTGGCCGAAGTACGCGACCGCGTACTCACCGACTACCGGCATGAGAAGGCCGTGGATCTCGCTAAGACTCGCGCCGACGATCTGGCCAAACGCGTAAAGTCGGGCGAAAACTTTGCCACTGCGGCCAAAGCTCTCGGCTTCGAAGTGAAAACAAGCGAGCAGCTATCAAGGACCGCGTCGCTCCCCGAAGCCGGCAGCATGAAACAGTTCTCCGCTGCGTTCAAACTACCGGTAGGCCAGGCGGGAGATCCCGTCACCCTGGGAACGAATTGGGTCGTCTTTCGCGTTGCTCAACACGATCCGATCAATGAAGCGGACTTCGCAAAACAAAAAACGACGATCGAAGCGCAAGCTTTGCAATCTAAACGTCAAGCCGCGTACGAATTGTTCCGAACCACGCTCGAAACGCGCCTCCGCCAGGAGGGCAAATTGCACATCAATGAGGAAAATTTGAAGCGCTTGACTACCCCCGCTTAGACTACTAAGTATAACAAAACAATCGTGTTATTTAGCTCTCCGAGAGACTTGCAATTGGCCCGGGGCTGCGCTAGCATATTTCTGTTCGCAGTCTTAGGCCTCGTGCCAGGGGGGCCCAAGAATTTGAGTCTGCTGCCTTCCCAGCGCTCCATTTTTTGACGCACTGCGTACCGTCCCTAGTTTGTTTCCTTCTAAGTTGTCCATGCGCGGACAACAAACGCTGTAAAGAGAAATTGGTTCAGGGGAGTCCTTCATCCAAAGGCGGGATGGCTCAGAAAGAGATTGTTAAAGAATTTTAGGGGGGTGCAATATGCGGGCGAAGGCAAATCATCGAAATGAATACCAATGCACGATTGAAGTGAATCAGAATGGGAAGTACTGCGTTCGGGTAAGAGCCGTTTTTACCCGAAAAGCCTGGACCTTGCCCGTCTACTTTCTCGCTTCTACTTTTGACGGCGCAATGACCAAGCTGGAAAAAACGCTGCAATTCCTCCAGCAACAGGAAGAAAAGCTGTGGTTCTGGGGTGTGGATCGTTCCGACGACCCGAAATTCTCGGGGGAGCTGGTGCAGGAGGCAGGTCTGCGCATGGATCGCCGCCTCGAATTCCCGCGCCGATCGTCAAACGTCGTCCTCTCGCCAGAGCAACGCGTCCCGGCCGTCCTGTTGGCGCCAGTCCGCCGCGGTTTGGCGGGCTCGATCGATACGGGCAGAGTCAGCCTCGCTGCGGATTAATAAGTAACGATCGGCTTCGATCGAAGAATCCGCCTTGGGAGCGTTGACCGTGATAGGACCTGCGGGCTCCTGCAAAGCTTGAACCCGCTCGCCAATTAGGGCTGCCGCCCAATTTCCTACTTCTTCTTTTTCTCGGGAGGCGCCGGCAGCGGCATGTCGGAGTTGAACATATCACCAACCGCTTTCCACTTGCCATCGGCCTGCTTTTTCCAAGTTACCATGTACTTACCGCGATCGGACATTGACTTGCCTTGGGGATCGCTCATGGCCAGTTGGTATGTTCCGATGTCATAGCCAAGATCTCCGGAGCGGGACGCCTCCACCTTGGTGCTCTCCCAGCTGATAGAGAACCCCGGATTCGCCATGAGTTGGCCCCACACGCCGCGTATGGCCTGTTTGCCAAAGACGATGGGCATATTGGGCGCGAGCATGGAAGCATCGTCGGCATAATAGGAAACCGTCTCATCTGCATTCTTGGCCGCAGCGGCCTTGGCCCATTGCGCCTCCGCGTCTTTGATCGCGGCCTGGTCGGCCGCACTCGTATCTGCCGGGGTCTGCTGGCATGCGCAGGTAAACAGAACAAGAGCGAGACAGCTGCAGAGAACCAGGTTGCTTCCTTGTTTCTTTTCGCGATGACTGATCATTTGTAATCCTCCAGCGCAGCCAGTATCAGGAATCTTCTTTGGGGAATTCCGGTTGGCCGGAGTATACGCTCACTGGTTTCGCCTGCAAGGAATTTCGTTCGGAAGAGTAGCGTCTTTCGCGCCTTCGGAATTGAGGAGCTTAGTGGGTCGTCTTATTTCTCGCGCAAGATCACTTCGCCATGGCCAATCGGCTGATCGTTCATCCAGAGACGATATTTGTAGGAGCCGGGGTTGACGCCGGGACGCGGGGGACCGCTTTGAAGCTGGCGCCCTTGGGGCGCCTGAAATACGTTGGATTGAAATGGGCAGCGATTGGGATCGAACTCGATCTTGAGATTCGCGGTGTCAGACAGCCATACGACCTGTTCGGCCGGGCCAATTACGACGATTTCGGGTATCACACCTACCAGAACTAGTTTCTCCGCCATCGCTTCGCGCCCCTCCGGCGCACCGCAAATTTAGAACCCGCTGGGATCGGGTGCGGGCTCTACTTTTACACTGAACGTTTACCTTGAACCCTTCAAGTGAAGGGCTTCAAGCGAAGCGTGGAGCCCGCGCGAAATCGGGTGCGGGCTCTACTTGGAGCACGCCGGAAAGAAGATAACATAGCGAGCCGCGATTACATACCTGCCGACGTTATTCCCTATGTATGCACAACCATATTGGAAGTTGCGCGTTCAACTGGAATCGCGCAAACTAGTACTTTGTGGGGCCTCCTGCGGTATGGCCTTAAGGAGGATGAAGTCCCGCCGCCGTAGCTGTGATTACTTCGGCTGAGATGGGCGCTCGTCCAGAGCGAAAGTAAAACTGGACGGCAGCCTTGAACCCCGGTTAGTTAATGGCCTGCGCGAAAAAGAGGTTATCAACATGTTCGATCCAA
>JAOAPW010000338.1 GCA_025463105.1 Candidatus Acidiferrum typicum
TCGATTCCTCGATCGTGGCCGCGGTAGCTGCAAAGTTCAGCGCCAAGCGCGTCGAGGAGAACGACCAGACTCAAGCTTGGTGGCCGCGTTTGCATTCTTTCGCGATTGGCCTCGAAGGCGCTCCGGACCTAATCCCCGCCCGCTCGGTTGCCGACCATATCGGTTCGATTCATCACCAAATCCACTTCACCGTGCAGGAGGGGCTCGACGCACTGTCCGACGTCATTTATCACATAGAATCTTTTGATATCACGACGATCCGCGCTTCGACGCCGATGTACCTGCTCATGCGCAAGATCCGCGCCATGGGCATCAAGATGGTTCTTTCCGGCGAGGGTGCGGACGAAATATTTGGAGGCTATCTCTATTTTCACAAAGCTCCCAATGGGCGGGAATTGCACGAGGAAACGGTTCGTAAGATCGGAAAGCTTCACCTCTATGATTGCGCGCGCGCTAATAAATCATGCGCCGCCTGGGGAGTCGAGGCTCGGGTGCCTTTTCTGGACCGGGAATTTTTGGATGTAGCCATGTCCCTGGACTCCGAGATCAAAGTTCCAAGAAACGCAATTTACTCCCGTCCGATCGAGAAATGGCCGCTGCGCAAAGCCTTCGAGGGATATATTCCTGACAAGGTACTGTGGCGGCAGAAGGAACAGTTTTCAGATGGCGTCGGATATGGCTGGATCGACGCCTTGAAGGCCACCGCGGAGCGCGAAATCACGGACGGGATGATGCGAGGCGCCGCCGAGCGTTTCCCGGTAAAGACTCCCGAGACGAAGGAAGCTTATCTCTATCGCCAAATCTTTGAGAGCCATTTCCCGTACGCAACCGCCATTAACTGTGTTCCCTGGGAACGCAGTGTCGCATGCAGCACCGAAATCGCGCTCAAGTGGGACGCGGCGTTTCAATCCATGGTGGATCCTTCAGGACGAGCCGTGCTCGATGTGCATGATGAGGCTTACGAAAAACTTCCAGAAAGCTCCAACGTCTAGACTTGAAGCTAGCATGCGTTCGGAAGCAGGCGGTCGATCTCAGCGCTCCATTCGGCGATCCAAGCGCGCTTGGTCGCGTCATCGAGCCAGGAGGCGCGCAGCCCGTTCAGAGACATTTCTGCCAATTGCCGAGGGCTGCAGCCTATATTCCGGGCGACCAACAAATATTCGCTGTTGAGATCGGTGCGGAAGAGCGCAGGATCGTCTGTATTGATCACAATATTCAGCCCGGCCTTGAACATCCGATGGATCGCGTGGTCGGGTGAAGCGAGATCGCGAAACGTGGTTGTGAAAGTTGTCGTAGTTGGGCACACGGTAAAGAAAATGCCGCGCTTGCGGCATGTGTCGACTAGCGCGGGCTCATCAACCACATGGTAGCCATGATCGATACGGTCACAGCCAAGCAAATCAAGGGAATCGCTGACATTGCCTGACGGGCCGTTCTCGCCGGCGTGAGCCGTCACGCGCAGCCCTGCGTTCTTCGCCCGCCGGTAAACTTCGGCATAAAGTCCGGGCGGAAAGCCAATTTCATTGTAATCAAGCCCCATTCCGATTACTTCCTCGCGGCGGTCCGACAGCACCAGATCAAGAAATTGAAGGCCGATTTCGGGACCCAGCTCCCGGTTCAGAGCCGGGATCAGGCGTGACTGGACACCAAGGTCGCGCTCGGCATCGCGCATTGCGGAGACAATGCCGTCAAGCATTGTGGAGTAAGCCACGCCATGAGGGAGATGTGCCTGCGGGCTGAAAAAGAATTCGACGTAGCGCGCGCCACTGGCTGCGCAGCGCGCCAGCATCTCATAAGTAACACGATGGAAGTCATCCGTATCGACGATCGAGCGGCAGATGAGATCGTAAGCTTTGAGAAACGCGCCGAGATCCGCAAAGTCGAAGAGCTTTGACGCATCCTCGAAATTTTGCGTCGCCAGACCATGTTTCCTCGACAACGCGATGGCGGTCGTTGCGGCAACTGCTCCTTCGAGATGTAAGTGTAGTTCGGCTTTTGGCAGCGATCTAACAAACTTCTCGATATCCACGGATGATCTTTCCTCCGGCATGTATTTCAGAACGACCACGTATTAAATATAAAGTCGATATTGTATCTCAGGTTGCGCCAACGCGATCTTGCTCTCGATTGAGGCGCTAAGTATAATCCGTGTCCCATCGGCATGAAGTGGATTTCAGATTGGTTGCCGGCACTGTAATCGGACCTGCCTTGCATCTCGGAAGGATACATGATGACTGCGCTTCCGGTTATCGATGTTTCAGCTCTCGCGTCACCCCACTTATCCGCGCGAACTGCTGCGGCAGTCGGATTAGGCCAGGCCTGCCGCGAAATTGGCTTTTTCTATGCTGTCAATCATGGCATTCCTGAGGCGACACGCGAGGACATCTTCGCGGCCGCGCGAGCATTCTTTGCCTTGCCTGTCGCGGCAAAGGAGGAGTGTTCGATTAAGCGCTCGCGGCACAATCGCGGCTATGTCGCGCTTGAGGGCGAACGCCTCAATGAAGGTTCCGCACGATCGGATTTCAAGGAGGCCTTCAATGTTGGGCTGGAGCTTGCCGCCGACAATCCCGAGGTGATAGCGGGTAAGCCGTTTCGGGGCGTCAATCTGTGGCCGGCGCTTCCCGGGTGGCGAGAGACCGTCCTCGCCTATTACGACGCATGCTGGGCGCTAGGCCGCCGAATCCACCACGGCTTTGCGCTCGACCTGGGTATCGCGGAAGATTTCTTCGAGGACAAGCTCGACGCACCGATGGCCACGTTGCGGATGCTGCACTACCCGCCGCAGCCTCAGAGCCAGGATCGCGCTCCTGACAGCGGGGCCGGCACGCATACCGATTATGGAAACCTCACGATCCTCGCCACGGACGGGGTTGCGGGACTCCAAGTCCGCGCACGGAGCGGCGACTGGCTCGATGCACCGCACATTCCTGGCACATTCGTTTGCAATATCGGTGACTGTTTAATGCGCTGGACCAATGACGTTTACGTTTCAACTCCCCACCGCGTTGCGATCCCGGTCCAGGACCGCTATTCGGTAGCGTTCTTTCTGGATCCCAATCCCGATGCCCGTGTCGAAGTGTTGCGGAGTTGCATTGGACCTGGTGCTTCGCCCAAGTATCAGCCTACGAGCGGCGCCGACTACCTGCGCGAGCGTCTGACCGCCACTTACGACCATCTGAAGGATCGTGCCTGAAAGTTTGGTGGCGCCGAACATCCTCAAGAGCAATGAACCCCGCGCAACGGCAAGACTTCCTCTTACTTCACCATCCAGTTAACTGTCTTGGACGCGAGCTTGTCGAGAGCTGTCACCGACATTTCCAGATGCTCTTGCCTGGTGTCTTCAATCTTGTTGTGACTGATGCCATTCAGCGATTGCACGAACATCATCGCGGTGGGAATGCCCGCGCGAGAAACTTCCGCAGCATCATGCAGCGGTCCTGAAGGCATGCGGTGGGTGCTTCCAGAGGTTTCGCGCACGGCTTGTTCGCACAAATCGAGGAGAGCTGGATGAAAAGGGACAGGTTCAATATTCCACAGGCGAGACCATTCGACAGTGCATTTTTCTTCGGCGGCAAATCGGCGGCTGGCTTCCTGGGCTTCGCGATACATCTGCGCAAGCACGCCCGCATTCAAATCTCGCTGATCGAGCGTAGCTTCGCATCGTCCGACAACCGCGGTGACAATTCCGGGAAACGTTTTTAGGCTGCCCATCGTGCATACGGCATCGGCGTGCTTTCCGGCGATCGCGCGAATCTCCAGCGCCAATTTTGCCGCCGCAGCCAAGGCATCGCGCCGCGCATTCATGGGTGTTGAGCCGGAATGCGCCTCCTGTCCGTGAAAAGTGATGTTGTGGCGCTCGACTCCTTTCGTCCCCAGCACCACTCCCAGTGGCAGGCCCAGGCTTTCGAGTACGGGCCCCTGCTCAATATGCAATTCCAGATAGGCGCCCGCGTTTTTGCGTTCGCGCTCCGCCTCCGGGAAGCGGTCCATCTCCACACCACAGCGCCGCAGCGCGTCTTCCATTTTCACGCCGTCGCGATCGGCGCGGCCGCGGTCGGTGGCAATGGAATGCGTTCCCGCAAATGCGGAGGAGCCCAGCAGGCTGCGGCCGAAGCGCGCTCCCTCTTCGTCGGCCCAGTCCACCAGGCGAATCGTCACGGGCGGCCGCCCGTGAAATTCGCTCGCGAATCGGCGTAGAACTTCCAGGCCGGCGAGAACATTCAATGCCCCATCCAGCCAGCCCCCATTGGGAACTGAATCCAAGTGTCCGCCGATCAGCAAGGCCCTTTCCGAAGCTCCGGGCAGGGTCACCCAATTATTTCCGGCGGAATCGTAATGTTGTTCGACGGGAAGATCTGATGATTTCGAAGCAAACCACTCGCGCGCCTTCAGCCAGGTATCGGTCCAGGCCACGCGCTGCGCGCCGTTCTCATCAGAGGTGAGCGCACGAAGCTCCTTAAGTTCCGCGATCGTTCGCGTTGGATTGAGGCTCACATTTTCACCTAGAATCAGAAGTGAGAGGGTTCGCGTTTCAAGAACCGGCCCCGCCCGCGTTCACCGATAAATTTTCCATCCCGCACTTGCACTTTTCCCCTTACCGTTACTACCGATGGCCGGCCTTCGATCTCCATGCCTTCAAACGCGTTGTAGTCATTGTTTACATGTTGCGATTTGGCGGAAATTACTCCGCGATATTCCGGATCGAAGATCACCAGGTCCGCATCGCTGCCCACGGCGATAGTGCCCTTGCGCGGAAACAAGCCAAAGAGTTTTGCCGCACGAGTGCTGGCGGCGTCAACAAATCGATCCAGGTCCAATTGACCCCGCTTTACGCCGAAGGTGTACAAAAGATTGACGCGATCCTCGATGCCGGGAATACCGTTGGGTATATTCGCGAATGAATCTTTGCCCAGCAATTTCTGTTCGGTATCGAATGGGCAGTGATCGGTGCCTACGGTATCGATCGCGCCAGTTGCCAATCCATTCCAGAGCACGGCTTGATTTTTTTTGGCGCGCAGCGGCGGAGACATCACATGCTTCATTCCCTCCACGCCGGGCCTTTCCGCGAAAGTTTTATCTAATAGCAAATGGGGCAGAACGGATTCCACGTGAATTCGCACGCCACGCGATTTTGCCGCCAGCGCCGCATGCAGCGCCTTTTCGCACGAGAGGTGCACAACGTAACCCGCAGCGCCAGTATTTTCCAGGAACGTTGCAAAACGTCCTGTGCCTTCGGCCTCCACCGATTCCGGGCGGCTGGGCTCGTGCCATTCAGGACCCGTTTTTCCTTCGGCCAGAAGTTTCTGCTGTAACCGTGCGACCAGTTCCGCGTCCTCGCAGTGCGCGGTGACAATCACGCCGAGGCGTTTAGCCAGTTCCAGCGTCTGATACATTTCGCCGTCATCCACACCGAAGAAATTCTTGTAGGCAAGAAATATCTTGAAGGATGCCGTGCCGTCCGCGACGATTTGTCGCAACTGCGCTTCGGTTTCCTCCACAAATTTAGTCACTGACATATGGAATGCGTAATCGCAAGCGCTGTGGCCCTCAGCCTTGGCTTTCCATAGCTCGTATCCCGCGAGCGCATCGTCTTTGCGGCTAGGGCAGCACATCTCAATATAAGTTGTCGTTCCGCCGATCAGCGCTGCAATACTTGCGGTTTCATGCGTGTCCTTGGCAAAGGTAGACATAAACGGAAGATAAATGTGTACATGGGGATCGATGAAGCCGGGGAACACCAGCTTGCCGGTGGCATCGATGACTTCAACTCCAGCGGACGCTTCCAGATTCTTGCCAATCCGCGTTACCGTTTCGTTTTCGACAAAAATATCCGCTCGCGCGCGCGAGCCTACCGTTACGATTTCGCCATTGCGGATTAACAGGGCCATCGATTGCTCCTGGTACCTTCCGTAAGTTTCACCATTGCTCTAGAAGCATCTCAGAAGGGGCCTTGTGGGTCGCGGCTTCAGCCGCGACATGAAATCATCGAGAAAGACCGGGCTTTAGCCCCTGAAGTGCGTATCTCTCCATCGATTGAGATTTATGAGACAAGATCTAGTGAATATCGATGCCCATTTTTGCGCGATACTTTTCCATTTGTTCCCAGTCTTCGGTCACTTCGGGTTGATTCCGGGTCAGTTGGTCCCAGGTGACTGAAGGCCGTGCCGGGGGCAGTTCCACCATCTCAATGCAATTTTCGACCGGGCAGACGTTGAAGCACAGCCGGCAGCCCACGCAATCGTCCTCGCGCACCACGACTGCTGGTCGCGCGCTTACAGCGTCTTCTTTGCCGCTCGAGCGGATATCGTAAGCGAACGGCTGTACCACATTTCCGTCTTTACCAATGAGGTCAATGCATTGGTGTGCCGTGTCGTTGCACGCCACATAGCAAAGATCGCAGCGGATGCATTTCTGCTGATCGATTCGCGCCACCGCGCGGAATGACAAATCCAAATCCTTAAAATCGGCGACGCGATGCAAACTGCGGCCCACCACTTTAGGAATGG
>JAOAPW010000348.1 GCA_025463105.1 Candidatus Acidiferrum typicum
CCCGGACACATCCGCGACCGGATGACCACGTACGTGAGCGTCTTATTGCATCCCAGCATTGTGCGCTGGCGCCGCATCTTCAAAGTGTTTTGATTCAACTAGGGCACGCCGCCCGGCTCCTCTCGCCACGGCAGAAAGAGTTCGTCCTTCATGGATTACGCTGAGGCCGGTGTAGACATTTCTTTGGCGGATCAGGCCAAGCAGCGCATCCGGCGCCTGGCTTCGCGCACCTTCACGCGCGGAGTGATCGGTGGGATCGGCTCGTTCGCCGGACTTTTCGCGCTCGACAAGAAATGGCGTGAGCCCGTGCTGGTCTCCAGCGCCGATGGAGTGGGAACAAAACTGAAAATCGCCACGGCCACGGGAATTCACTCCAGCGTTGGCGGCGACCTGGTGAATCACTGCGTCAATGACATTCTCACGCTCGGCGCGGAGCCGCTATTTTTCCTCGACTATCTGGCGATGGGGAAAATGGATCCGAACATCGTCGAACAGATTGTCGAAGGGATGGCGCGGGCCTGCCATTCCGCCGGATGTGCGTTGATTGGCGGCGAAACGGCTGAGATGCCGGGCTTTTACGCTCCGGGAGAGTACGACCTGGCGGGCTTCATCGTCGGCGTGGTCGAGCGCGCGAGTTTGAAGAAGACGAATGCGGTCAAGGCCGGCGATTTGCTCCTCGCGCTTCCTTCGACCGGGCTGCACACCAACGGTTATTCGCTGGCCCGCAAACTCGTCTTTGAGCACGCCGGCCTGCATCCGGAAAGTTATGTCGCTGAGGTCAGTAACAAGATTGGCGCGGAATTGCTGCGTCCGCACCGTTGCTACTGGCCGATGCTCAAGACCACGGTTGCGCGCGGGTGGCTTTCGGCCATGGCGCATATCACCGGAGGAGGCATCCCCGGAAATCTGCCGCGTGTCCTGCCGCGCGGGGCGCAAGCGGAGATCGAGCTTGGTACATGGCCCGTGCCGCCGATTTTTTCTTATCTCGCCACACTGGGAAGACTTGAACGTGACGAATTGCTGCGTACGTTCAACATGGGCGTGGGTATGATTTTAGTTGTGCCGCTGGAGAATCATCGCGCGCTCGAAACCGAACTGAAGCGCCGCCGCGAAAAATTCTACCGCATCGGGCAAATCCGCAAGTGCGACCCGCGCAAGCCGCAAGTTGCTTTCACCGGCAAGCTGCCTTTCTAACTTTCGTGATCCCAATTTCCGCTGTTGACCCGCGCTCTTCCAAACGCTATAAGTCCGCATCAGTTCGGACCAGCAGCCGTGCCGGCCGTTTCAAGTGAGGCGCCCATGTTCTGTTCGCGCTGCGGATTAAAAGTTGAAGAAGGTGTGCGTTACTGCACCGCTTGCGGACAGGAAGTCGGGTCGCCCGTTACGCCACCGCAAATTCCAGCGAGCGTGCCGGTTCCCGCGCCCCAGCGATATGCCGGATTCTGGCTTCGTTTCGTAGCCCACCTGATCGACGGTATCGTGCTGGGAATTCCGTTTTTCGTCGTCGTGATGGTTCCGATCTTTCTGCTTGGTGGATTGCGCCTGCTGGCGCACAGAGGAGCCGTCGGTCCGCCAGACCCGGTATTCGTGGCAGCTGTCATTCTTAGGTTATTCTTCATGATGGCGGTTTTTGTCGTTGCACAATGGCTGTACTTCGCAGGGATGGAAAGCTCGGCGCGGCAGGCAACTTTCGGCAAGGCGGCGATGTCCCTGCGCGTCACGGGTCTCACAGGCCAGCACCTGACTTTTGGACACGCCACCGGACGTTTCTTCGCAAAAATCATCAGCGGGCTTATTCCTCTCGGGATCGGATATTTTATGGCCGGATTCACGGAAAAGAAACAGGCCCTCCACGATATGATCGCCGGGACGCTGGTGCTGCGGCAGCAGTAATTTTCCGTCACCTCTGCGGTAATCGGCGAATTGCCATCGTGGTACGATTTAGTGCCATGAAAACCATTCTGCTTCTTCTTTGCTCCAACATCTTCATGACCTTCGCCTGGTACGGGCACTTGAAATACCGGAAAGCGCCGCTTTTCGCCGCGATCTTGGTCAGCTGGCTGATTGCGTTTGCGGAATATTGCTTTCAAGTTCCTGCGAACCGCATCGGTTACGGCCAATTCTCTGCGTTTCAGTTGAAAATCATCCAGGAAGTAATCACGCTGTGCGTGTTCGTGGTGTTCGCCTGGTGGTATCTCGGCGAAGACATTAAATGGAACCACGCTGTCTCATTCCTGTTTCTGGTGGGCGCAGTGACGTTTGCCTTTTGGGGGAAATTGTAAGAGTTTTGGGACTCAGAGAAAAAACGTGCCCTCTCCGTCCCGAACAACACGGGGCGGAGAGGCCTCTACAAAACCTCCGTGTGAGGAGTACTTGTAGAGGCCGCCCGTTTTTGGGGCGGGCAGCCCTTGGTTTTCTTGAGAATCAAACAATACCGGTTCCGAAAGCGGGTTGGATGAGCCGCGCGGTTATGCTAACGTCTTTTGCTTATGCCACATCGAATTGGGGTGCTGTTGTCGGGGCGTGGATCGAATTTCGTGGCGCTGGCCGATAGTATTGCGGCGGGACGCCTCCCCGGCGCGCAAATTGCCCTGGTGATCAGCAACCGCGAAGATGCGCCGGGACTCGTGCGCGCCGCCGAGCGGCAAATTCCCGCTCAAGTGATTCCGTCGAAAGGTTTGCAGCGCGAAGCCTACGATAATCTCGTCATCGCGGAATTGAAACGCGCGGGCGTCGAACTTGTATGTCTCGCGGGCTTCATGCGGCTGCTTTCGCCTTACTTTGTCGCGTCCTTTCCGCAGCGCATCCTGAATATTCACCCCTCGCTGCTGCCGTCATTCCCCGGCCTTGAGGCGCAACGGCAGGCGCTCGAATACGGCGTAAAATTCAGCGGCTGCACGGTGCATCTGGTGGATGAAAATCTCGACGCGGGCCCGATTCTTGCACAGTCCATCGTGCCCGTGCGCGATGACGACACGGACGAATCGCTGTCCGCTCGGATTCTTGCCGAGGAACACCGCATTTACACGGATGCGGTGCGCCTGATTCTTTCGGGAAATTATCGCATCGAGGGCCGGCGAGTGATCGCGCTCCAAAATCAACCATGACGTCATGACGACGAAAAAACAATTCGATCCAGTGGACGTGCAGATCGCCTACCTGCGCAAGGGCGCGGCGGAAATCATTCGTGAAGAAGATTTGCGCGCGAAGCTGGAATCCTCGGCCAAAACGGGCAAGCCGCTGCGCGTAAAGCTGGGCGTCGACCCGACCGCGCCGGACCTGCACCTCGGCCACACCGTCGTTCTGCGAAAACTCAAACATTTTCAGGACCTTGGCCATACGGCGATTTTTCTGGTCGGCGATTTCACGGCGATGGTCGGCGATCCCACCGGCCAGTCCGAAACGCGCCCACCCCTGACGCGCGAACAAGTGGACGCCAACGCCAAAACGTATCTCGAGCAGGTCTACAAAATTCTCAACAAGGAAAATACGGAGGTTCGTTACAACAGCGAGTGGCTCGGAAAACTTACCGGCCACGACATGATTCACCTGTGCGCGCACTATCGCCTCGCGCGGATGCTCGAGCGCGAAGATTTTCGTTCGCGTCTCGCGGGAAATCTTCCCATCGCGATCCACGAGCTTCTCTATCCGTTGTTACAAGCCTACGACTCGGTCGCGCTCGAGGCCGACGTTGAACTGGGCGCCACGGAACAGAAATTCAATTTGCTCGTCGGCCGCGATATACAGCGAGAGTACGGCCAACCATCGCAAGTAGCGCTGACCATGCCCATCCTGGTCGGCCTCGACGGCCAGCGCAAAATGTCGAAGTCCCTCGGCAATTATGTCGGCATCACGGAGGCGCCTTCACAAATGTTCGGCAAGCTGATGTCGATTTCCGACGACATGATGTGGCCGTACTTTGACCTGGTGACCGATCACACGCCGGAGGAAATCGCCGCGTTAAGCGCAAAAGTAAAATCGGGCGCCACGCACCCGATGGACGCCAAGATGTCGCTGGCACAGGAAATCATTGCCGGATTTCACGGTGCAGCCGCAGCGGAAAAAGCCGCCGCCGAATTTCAGCGTATTTTCCGCGATCGCGAAGCTCCCGAGGAAGCGCCCGTTCGCAAGCTCGCCCGCGGGGAAGCAAAACGGCTCACAACCATGTTGGTAGAGCTGGGACTGGCGTCCTCTCGGAGTGAAGCGGACCGTCTGGTCAAGCAGGGCGGCGTGGAACTCGACGGCGAGCGCGTCTCGGATGTAAAAATGGAAGTGCCGCTCACAAACGCTCGCGAATTTCTTC
>JAOAPW010000355.1 GCA_025463105.1 Candidatus Acidiferrum typicum
TACTCGGCGAAAATGATGTCCGCTGCGCTGGCCGAAATTCCCGAAGGCGTCTATCGCGCCGAAGATTTTCTGGATGACGATGGCATCACGGCGACGCCGCAGCGCATTGCTGTGACAATCCGAATCCGGCGCCGCAGGGCGGAGGTGGACTTCACCGGAAGTGCGCCGCAATGCGAGGGCAGCGTAAACGCTGTGGCTGCCATCACGCAATCCGCTGTGTTTTATGTTTTTCGCTGCCTGCTCGACGAACAAGTTCCGGCAACGTCGGGCCTGATGAGGCCGATTCGCGTGATTGCTCCGGAGGGAACGATTGTGAATGCACGGTTACCGGCGGCAGTGGCCGGAGGTAACGTGGAAACCTCGCAGCGCATTGTGGATACGCTTCTTCTGGCGCTTGCGCGTGCGATCCCTTCGCGAATTCCATCCGCAAGCCAGGGCACCATGAACAACCTGACATTTGGAGGCGCGGACTCGCGGCATGGCGGCGCTCCATTTGCATATTACGAAACGATCGCAGGCGGTACGGGCGCGGGACCCGGCTGCGACGGAAGAAGCGCCACGCACAGCCACATGACGAATACGCTCAACACTCCAGTCGAAGTGCTCGAACATGTCTATCCCGTTCGTGTGCATCTCTATGCGTTGCGCCACGAGTCCGGAGGCCGAGGGAAATTTCGCGGCGGAGACGGAATCATCCGAGAAATCGAAATGCTTGTTAACGCGCAGGTTGCCTTGCTTTCCGATCGAAGAAAAATTCCACCTTACGGTCTGTCGGGTGGTTCGCCCGGAGCGGTAGGGACAAATGACGTCCGGACACGGGTGCGGGCTGTACTTGCAGCCCGCCAGAATGAAGTTGGATTTCGGCGCCTGCCCTCGAAATGCAGCTTTCACGCTCCCGCGGGAACGCTGATCCGAATCCAAACGCCTGGGGGAGGCGGTTGGGGCGTTCCGGAAAAGAAAGGCCATCACAACGAAGCAAAAAAGTAAAAAGCCTCAAAGCGCGATCGCTTTGAGGCTTTTCAGACGTGAGAATTGAAAACTAAAACTCGACGCCTTCTGATTTTTCCAATGGCGACGGCATTTGCAGCCGGGCTTTTGCGAGTGACTTGATCAGGGCGTCTTCCATTGTTTCGGGAGAGGTGTTTCGGGCGGTAGCGAGTTCGCTGACGAGGAGGAACTTGGCTCGCTCGAGCATTTTCTTTTCTCGGAAGGAAAGTGGCTTTGTCCGGCTGAGGGAAACCAGACTTTTCAGAACCGCGGCTACTTCGATCAGCGCGCCGGTCCGCATTCGTTCCGAATTTTCCTTAAATCGATGTTTCCAATCGTGATGTGAATTGGGCTTACCTTTTTCCAGGAAACCCAGAACTTTAAGTGTTTCTCCGTTGCGAATGACGGGCCGCAAGCCAACTGAAATTGCGTTGCTTGCCGGAACCATTACCTTTAGCCCGCTTGCGTAAATCTTAAGCATGTAATACTTTTCCGTGCGACCATTTAGTACCCCAAAGTTAATCTGTTCGATGATCCCAACGCCGTGGTTCGGATAGACAACCTTGTCCCCTATCTTATAATCCATGGTTGGAAAACCCCCCTCGTGAGAAGCTGATTAAGTTTGTTCGAATTGGGATGGGAAGTCAAGATATTTCTTCTAGAATCAGCAAGTTAAGATGGATTTTTTGCTCCTGGATTGGTATTCGAATTGCTCCATAAATTACATATCTTTTACAGCTCGCTTACCGCATCGCAACCTCAGCCGCCGCCTCGCTGATGTTTACGGTAGAATACTTCCATGTTGATTTTAGCGATTGACACCAGCACCCGAGCGGGAAGTATTGCAGTGCTTAGAGATAGCGAGGTTTTGGCGGAAATCTCGGCTCGGGAAGATACTCCCTATTCGACGCGCCTGTTTCGCGACCTCGAGTTGCTGCAATCCAGGGCACAATTTCGGATGAATCAGGTGGACGTTTTCGCCGTTGCGGCAGGCCCAGGGTCGTTCACGGGGCTTAGAGTAGGCCTGACGGCGGTAAAAGGCTGGGCGGAGGTACATGCGAAGCCTATTGCGGCAGTAAGCGGTTTGGAAGCCATTGCAGCCCAGGCAACGGCCAATCACGAGGTAATCAGCCCGTTCCTCGATGCGCGCAAGGGGTACGTATTTGGGTCTACTTACCGGCGCGGCCCAGGTCGACTGGGGGTCTTGGAACTTATCGGTGAGGAAGCGATCCTTACCATCGAGGAATTCCTCAGCCAAGTGAAGCAGAAGTGCGACGATCTACAAGCCGTCCTGGTCTCCGAGACACCTGAGGTGCTTCCGCACAATCTGGTGGAATCAATGCTTCCCGGCGCGCATATCGAGCAAGTTTCAGCCAGTCTGGCGCCCACGATCGGCCTTCTGGGTTTTGAACGTGCGAATCGTGGAGATCTGGTGGACGCGCTGGGTCTGGACGCAAATTACATTCGCCGCTCGGACGCCGAAGTGGCGCGGACGGGCACGTGATGTCGGCCATCAGAGGGGACTCAAAGGACGCATTGAGCGTATCGATTCGCCAACTCGCGGCTTCGGATGTTCCGGCTGTATTGGCAATTCTTCATGAGAGCCCGGAAGCAGCGGCGTGGTCTCGGGACAGTCTTCTGCGAATGGAATCTGCCGGCGGGGCAATGATGTGGGTTGCGGAGCGTAATGGAAACGTTGCCGGATTCCTCATCGGCCGCAGCGTTGCAGAGGAATTTGAAATTCTCAACATGGCTGTTGCGGGAGAGCAGCGCAGGCTTGGAATCGGATCAAAATTATTGGAATCGGCAGTTGTTTTTTCGCACAAAACAGGAATCGCGCGCGTCTACTTGGAAGTGCGTGCCTCGAACGAACCTGCCATCGCGCTTTACAAACGCCACGGATTTACCGAATGCGGCCGCCGTGCCCGGTACTACAGAGATCCTGTCGAGGACGCCCTTTTACTGTCGTTGTCCCTGGCATGAACAAACTCGGAATTTGTCATGAGAATTAGTTCCTGTCGATAGGTCCGAGCGAGAATTCCTGTTACAACAATCCGAAGTTGACTCATTGTTCTCATTGTGAGAACCTAGCCTTCCATGCGCGTCATTAAGCGAGGCGCTCTGGTGCAGTTCTGGCAAATACATCCGGACGCCAGGGCGAGCCTGGAATCCTGGTACGCGGTTGTGCGCCAGGCAAATTGGAAAACGCCCGCGCACTTGAAACTGGTGTACCGCAACGCCGATCTGGTAGGAAGAAGAACAGTGTTCAACATCGGCGGCAACAAGTACCGTTTGATTGCACGAGTGAACTACCACACGCAGCGAGTGTTCGTCCTGCACCTATTGACGCACGCGGAATATGATAGAGGGGCATGGAAACAATGAGCACCACAATAATCGAGCTGGACGCGAAAACCTACGGGCAGCTTCTGGGGCGTACACTCCCCCATGTCATCCACACGGATGAAGAATGCGAGCGTCTCACCAACGAGTTGATGCGTCTTGATGAAAGCGAAGACCATTCGGCGGAAGCCAAGGAACTAGCCGAACTGCTGACCGTACTGATTGATGAGTATGAGGCGCGCCGCTATGCAATCCGGAAAGCGAGTCCACGGCAGATACTTCAACATCTCATGGAGGCGCGAAACCTGACGCAAAAAGATCTCTGGAAGACGTTCGGATCGAAAGGAATTACTTCCGAAGTGTTTCACGGCAAGCGTTCGATTAGTAAGGCACAGGCGAAAAAGCTGGCAAAGTTTTTCCACGTAAGCGCTGCTCTGTTTATCTAGCCGGCCTACTCGTTCTCATGTGATTCGGAGCGACGCTATTTCCTTATTCTGAAAGCTGTTCCAAACGGGTCCACGCCTGAAAATTTTTGCCAAATCCACTTGGCGGGGGAATCGCATTGTGGTAGGTTGTTTTTATTATGTAACACCCCATTCACAATTCGTTCAGGAGGCGCGCGATGCCCACTCTGTCACGGGAAATACGCGAGCAATTATTGACATATGACGAAGAGTTCCAAAAGTTGGTCGAAAAGCACTCGGAATATGAAGCGCAACTCAAGCAACTCTCCCAAGAATCCTACCTGAATCTGGAAGACCTTCAGCAGCAAGTCACCCTCAAGAAGTTAAAATTAAGAGTGAAGGACGCGATGGAGCGTCATATCGCTGAGCGATTGCGCGCAACATCCAGCCGATAGAAGCAACGGCGAATCGACAAATTGAGATAGAATGATAGCGGGTTAGGACGTGTGTCACATTTTCTCCGCTGTCCAGGGATCTCATGGTCAAGGATGGATACAAGTTTGCCGCGGCGCCGTTGTTGTGTGGATTGCTGGCGCTATTTTTTCACTGGAACTGGCTGGGCGGCCTGCTCCTGGTGCTGGGCGCGTTTGTTCTTTATTTTTTCCGTGATCCGCAGAGAACGATTCCACCCGATCCAGAGGCGATTGTTTCTCCGGCCGACGGTCGCATCATGGAAGTTGTTGAAGAAGCCTTCGACGGAATTCCGGGCCGCAGGATCAGCATTTTTCTCTCCATTTTTGATGTTCATGTAAATCGCACGCCGGTGGCCGGACGCATTTCGGCGATTGATTATCGAAAAGGGCGATTTTACGCTGCCATGCGCGGGCGCGCGTCGGCAGAAAACGAACAGAATGTAATTCATGTATCCGGCGAACGGGGAGAGGTCGTTTTCAAACAGATTGCCGGATGGGTTGCGCGGCGAATTTTGTGTTGGAAAGACGTCGGGGATTCCGTGACTCGAGGCGAGCGAGTAGGTATGATACGTTTTGGTTCGCGCGTGGATATCTGGATGCCGGACCGAGTGGAAATTCTGGTGCGTCCCGGGCAGCATGTGGCCGGGGGATCCAGCATTCTGGCGCGATGGCGATGAGTGACTCAACACAACACGAACTTGGTTTTCCCGGCTCTCGCAGAAGCAATCTGCGCTTGAGGCGGGGAATTTACCTTTTGCCCAGCCTCATGACCGTCGCGAACATGGTCTGCGGCTTCTACGCGGTCATGTCTACGCTGAAGGGCGAGATTTCCGATTTGGATAACGCCGCGAAGGCCATCGGCTTCGCCATCGTGTTCGATTCCTTCGATGGATTTGTGGCTCGCGCGACCGGCACCAGCAGCGAATTTGGCAAACAATTCGATTCGCTTGCCGACATGGTGAGTTTCGGTGTCGCCCCGGCGATTCTTGCATTCTCCTGGGGAGTGCGTGGCATCCTGCCAAGCGAGTTGGTGGATATCCGGCGTATTCACGAAATCGGCTGGTGGGTGGCACTGGCTTTCGCAGTGAGCTGCGCCTGGCGGCTGGCCAGATTCAATATTCAGGGTATGGCTCCTGGCGGAGGATCGCGGTACTTCGTGGGATTGCCGTGTCCAGCAGCTGCCGGCTTGCTGGTAGCGTGCGTTCATGCGATTAAGGTACCCATAGCGGACTGGCGCTGGTCGATCATGTGGATGGTCGTAGTGTTAATCGCGGCGGCGTTGATGGCCAGCACGGTAAGGTTTCGAAGTTTCAAGGACCTACCGCTGGCTCGCAGGCAGCGCTCCGTGCTGATCGTTCCGATTGCCGTGCTGGTGCCGCTTATTTTCTTTTTTTCCGAAGTAACGCTGATGTTGATTGCGTCGTGCTACGTAGTGATCGGTATGGTGCTGCATGTGTTGCGAATGTTCCGTCATCGCTCGGTTTCACATCCTGCCTGAGAAGTCATGATTCCCTCTCCTGATGCAGTCCGTGTGGCGATTGCAGGCGCGGCATCGCTGCGCGGCAAGGAACTTAAAATATTTCTTGAGGAATCGAATTTTCCAGCCGGCGAAATCCGTTTGCTCGACGAAGAAATAGTCGCCGGAACGTTGACGGAGGCAGGCGGGGAACCTGCAGTCATCGAGCCGGTGGACGAAGACAGCTTTGAGCGCGTACGCTTCGCGTTTTTTACGGGTTCTGCGGGATTTTCGGTGCGGCATGGAGGCGAGGCGCGCCGTGCTGGAGCGACAGTGATTGATCTGAGTGGAGGCCTCGGCGTTGAGCCCGGAGCGCGGCCGTGGATTCCAGCGCTGGATGCGGTGTTGGCGTCTCCGGAGGCAAAAGTAGCGCCGGGCACTCCACAAAGTTTGTTCCTGGCGCCATCGGCGCCCGCTGACATTGCGATTTCGCTATCGGCAGCGCTTGCCCCGATGGGTCTTGAGCGGCTCGCACTGACGATTTTTCAGCCCGTTTCGGAGCGCGGCCGGGAAGGTGTCGAGGAGCTGGAAAACCAGGTCGTGAAGCTACTTTCGTTTGAACCAATTCCGCAAAAAGTTTTTGACGCGCAGGTGGGATTCAATCTGCTGCGCGCCTATGGCGAGGAAAGCAGTGAGAAACTCAGCGATATTCGCGCTGGAATTGTGGGCGAAGTCCGAAATTATCTCGGCGGGCGAGTGCCCGTGCCGGCGATTTCGCTGGTGCAAGCTCCGGTTTTTTATTCCCATGCATTCATGGCCTATGCTGAGTTCACGGGAGTTCCAGTTGTGAAGGATCTGGTGGCGC
>JAOAPW010000333.1 GCA_025463105.1 Candidatus Acidiferrum typicum
GATGCGAACGCGATAATTACAGTTCGTGCAACAGCGGCTGGATCGATCGCCGGGTTACGTCGCGGTGAAATGGTGGGAGTAGAAGTCTTCGATTTCTCAAACGTAGGCGGATTTTCACGCGAAATGGTTTCGACAAGAGTGGCTGCTGTCTAAATTTCCGCAATGCGCTCATGTCCCTTCCTCGAGACCCATTTTCACGAGCAACCCGGGTCCAGCGTGTGTCCAAGTAGCGCCGATTCAGGTCTCGTATCGCGCACCACGACCCAATACTCGAGGTTTTCCACACGGAATTTGAATCGAAAATCCTCGGCAGAGAATCTAAGTTCCCGTGGAGAAGGCATCAATTGCCTGGATCTCTTCAGATAAAGAACTGATGACCGGTCCAACCGAGAGCCATGCTGAAGCTTTCCGTTTAGAGTGAAGGTGGGCGTCCTCTTGGCTTCAGCTCGCGCGATCGAGGCCAGGCGAATCAAGGAGAAAATCCATGAGCAAACTGGAAGGGAAAATCGCACTCATTACGGGTGGCAACAGCGGCATTGGTCTTGCGACGGCGAAGGCGTTTGTGAACGAAGGCGCTTTCGTCTTCATAACGGGACGCCGTGATGCGGAGTTGGCCGCGGCGGTAAAGGAAATTGGAAGAAATGTGAGCGGCGTACGAGGAGACGTGTCGAACCTCGACGATCTTGATCGTCTGTTCGCACAAATCAAACGGGAGAAGGGCAAGCTCGATATTGTGTTCGCGAATGCCGGTGTTGCGAAGCTTGCCCCGTTCGGCACAATCACAGAAGAGTTCTATGATTCGATTTTCGATATCAATGTGAAAGGCCTCCTCTTCACGGTGCAGAAGGCGCTTCCGCTGTTGCCCGATGGCGCCTCTATAATCCTCAATGCATCCATCGTCGCGAGCAAAGGGTTCCCGGCGAATAGTGTTTATAGCGCTACAAAAGCCGCGATACGGTCGTTCGCGCGGACGTGGACAACAGATTTGAAGGCTCGCCGTATTCGCGTGAACGCAGTGAGCCCCGGTTCCACCGACACACCCGGATTGAGTGAGCTGCTGGGTTCCTCAGAAATTGGACAGCAACGTTTGAAGATGATTTCCGAGAATGTTCCGCTCGGCAGGCTCGGCACACCCGATGAGATCGCGAAAACCGTGGTGTTTCTCGCATCCGACGACAGCAGCTACGTCACGGGAACGGAATTGTTCGTGGATGGCGGTATGGCACAAGTGTAGGCCATTACGTGCAACGAAGAAATCCGCAGCGAGAGGAGAAATGATAAATGGCCAAAATGAAAGCAGTGCAAGTGCCGAAGGCGGGAGCGGACTTCGAAATCGTGGAGCGCGAAATTCCCGAGCCCGGCCCGGGACACGTGAGGATCCGCGTTCAAGCCTGTGGAGTGTGTCACGGTGACGTGGTTACCAAGGAAGGTTTTATGCCCGGCATCACGTATCCGCGCGGCCCCGGGCACGAAGTGGCCGGCGTGATCGATGAGGCCGGCCCCGGCGTCACGCAATGGAAGAAAGGACAGCGCGTGGGCGTCGGCTGGCAAGGCGGGCAGGACGGCACGTGTCTGGCCTGCCGGCGCGGCGATTTTGGCAACTGCGCCAACTTGAAGATTTGTGGCCTCAGTTACGACGGGGGGTATCAGGAATACATGGTAGCCCCGGTCGAAGCACTTGCGCAGATGCCGGAATCGCTGGACGCCGCCGAAGCCGGGCCGCTGATGTGCGCTGGAATGACCACGTTCAACTCTCTCCGCCATAGCGGCGCGCTCCCGAGCGACCTCGTCGCAGTGCAGGGCATCGGAGGGCTGGGCCACCTGGGAATTCAGTTCGCAAAAAAGTTCGGCTATCGAGTCGCGGCGGTAGGGCGCGGGTCAGAGAACTCCGCGCTTGCCAAAAAGCTCGGAGCGGATATCTATATCGATAGCGCCGCAACTGACCCCGCAGCCGAGCTGCAGAAACTCGGCGGCGCGCGTGTGATTCTTGCCACCGCGCCGAGCGGGAAAGCAATGTCGACGCTTGTCGGCGGCTTGGGCGTTAACGGCACATTGCTTGTCGTAGGAGCGTCGATCGATCCAATCGAGGTGGCCCCCAATCAGATACTTATGGGAAAGAAAAACATCCAGGGCTGGGCGTCCGGCATCCCTACAGACTCCGAGGACACTCTGCGCTTCGCGGAAATGACGGGCGTTCGTCCTATGATCGAAAAGTACCCGCTCGCAAAGGCTGCCGAAGGCTACGCGCGCATGATGAGCGGAAAAGCCGAATTCCGCGTCGTGCTTACCATGTGACGGAACTCATGAACTGTACATATCGAGTCTCTACAGCTACAATTTCGCAAAAATCTCCCTGGCTCGCGCTCCAGGCCTCGCCGAACAGGGCGTAAAGAAATACTTCAAAGGAAAATGAACATGGCGGACGAGAACCCATCCCGTTCGGTACTTGATACAGCCGAAGAATCCAAGATTGAGAAGGCGCGTTCGACGGACACAGTGCGTGCGCCGTCGACGCCCCGAAGTTCCAAGCGCCGCAGAAACATCGTGATTCTGATCGTCGCGCTGGTGGTGATTGTTGGCGGCGTATTTTTGTGGCGCTACTTCGGCACCTATGAATCAACCGACGACGCCCAGGTGGATGTTCACCTGTCTGCTGTCAGCGCGCGTATTGCCGGCTATGTGACGAAGGTCAACGTGGATGACAACCAGTGGGTAGAGGCAGGCGCCGTCCTGGTGGAGATCGACCCGAAAGACTATGAAGTTGCCGTCGCGCAGGCACAAGCCAATCTGGCGAATGCCGAAGCGACAGCCCAATCGCTGAATATCACGGTACCCATCACTACGACCAGCACTTCGAGCCAGCTGAGGTTCACTGCATCGGACATCCAAAATGCCAGCGCTGGAATCATCGCCGCCGAACGGCAGCTCACCGCCGCCCACGCTCAGTTGGACCAGGCCGAGGCAAACGATATACGGGCGCAAGCCGATCTCCAGCGCTACAAGCTTCTGGTCGACAAACAGGAGGTGGCGGCGCAAATTTACGATCAGTCACTCGCCGCAGCCAGATCCAGTACCGCGGCGGTGGCGGCAGCAAGTGCCAATGAGTCCGCCGCGCAACAATTCGTGCAACAGGCCCGCAGTCGTCTGGTGCAAGCGGATGCCAGCTACCAATCCGCGGAAACCGGGCCGCAACAGGTGTCCTCTACGCGGGCTCGCGTGCGTGCGGCGATCGCCGATGTGGATCAAAAGCGCGCGCTACTCGAGCAAGCCCAGCTCAACCTCCAATACACCAAAATCATTGCGCCGGTTAGCGGTGAAGTGAATAAAACGGTGGTCGTCGGTTTGAACGTGCAACCCGGGCAGCAACTCCTCACGGTCGTGCCGCTCGACGAAGTGTGGGTCACCGCCAATTTCAAAGAGACGCAGCTCAGGAAAATGCGCGTTGGACAGCAAGCGGGAATCAAGGTGGATTCATATGGCAAAACTCTGAAGGGCCACGTAGACAGCATTGCAGGAGCGACGGGCCCGCTCTTCAGTTTGCTTCCGCCGGAGAACGCCACCGGCAACTACGTGAAAATTGTGCAAAGGATTCCCGTGAAGATCGTTCTCGAGCCTGGCGAGAACCGGGATCGTCTGCTTCGCCCCGGCATGAACGTGGTTCCGGATGTTTACCTCAAATGAGTTCAGCTACTCTCACACTCGATCAGGACATTTGGCGGCCCAAATATAATCCCTGGCTGATTGCTGTTGTTGTGGCTTTGGCCGCGTTCATGGAAGTCCTCGACACCAGCATCGCTAACGTGGCCCTGCCTTACATGGCCGGCAATCTGGGCGCCAGCAACGACCAGAGCACGTGGGTGCTGACCTCGTATCTGGTGTCGAATGCGATCATCCTGCCAATCAGCGGCTGGCTCGCAGGCGCCTTGGGGCGCAAACGGTTTTTCATGTCGTGCTTAGGCGTGTTTACTGTGAGTTCCTTGTTATGCGGGATTGCGCCGAGTCTTGCGTTTCTTCTTCTCTTTCGAGTGCTGCAGGGCGCCGGTGGCGGAGGATTGCAGCCGATGGCTCAGGCCATTCTCGCGGACACTTTTCCGCCGCATCAGCGAGGCCTGGCGTTCGCGCTGTATGGCATCACGGCCATCATGGCGCCCACGATCGGTCCAACTCTGGGCGGATGGATCACCTTCAACTATTCCTGGCGATGGATTTTTTTCATCAATCTTCCGGTTGGCATAATCACGTGGTTTCTCGTTCGGCGCTTCGTCGAAGATCCTCCCTATTTAGCCCGAATCAAGGCGGCTGGAGTAAAATTGGATTACGTTGGTATCGCTCTGCTGACTCTGGGTATCGGGGCGTTGCAGGTGCTGCTCGACAAGGGCCAGGAAGATGATTGGTTTGGGTCGCGCTTCATTACGACCCTGGTCGTCGTGGCGACGGTATCCTTGATCGCGCTGGTCATCTGGGAGTGGTTTCAAAAGGCTCCGATCATCGACGTCCGCATGTTCAAGAGTTTTAACTTCGCCAGTTCAAGCCTGATGATGTTCACCCTGGGAATCCTCTTGTTCAGCAGCCTGGTCCTCATGCCGCAGTTCCTTCAGACGCTTTTGGGATACACCTCCCAGCTGGCGGGGCTCGCGCTTTCGGCTGGAGGTGTTGTTTTACTGATTGAAATGCCTATCATGGGCCAACTGACCACCAAGATTCAGGCTCGTTACCTGATCGCCTTCGGCTGGCTCGCGTTGTCCCTGGCCATGTTCTATTCTACGAAGCGGATTGACTTGCAGCTTAGCTTCAGTGCCGCGGTGTGGCTGCGCATCACGCAGGTGATTGGCTTGGGATTCCTGTTTGTGCCGATTACGCTGGTGGCTTACATTGGAATTTCGCCGGAGAAAAATAACGCTGTCGCCGGGATCGTCAATTTTATGCGCAATATGGGAAGCAGCGTGGGAACTTCCCTGGTCACGACATTAATTGCGCGTCGCGCGCAATTCCATCAGTCGATTCTGGTCAACTACGCCAGGCCTGACAATCCCAATTTCCAAAACTCGGTAAACGGCCTTAGCCGGTCCCTGGCTCATTCTGGATTGGGTGCACATGACGCGCGCATGCAGGCTATCGCCAAGATTTACCAGGGCCTGCAAGCCCAGGCGGCGTCCTTGGCATACATCGATACTTTCATGGTTCTTGCCGTGGGGGCCGCGATCATGTTCTGTCTCACTTTTGTTTTAAAGAAGAACGAACCCGGTGGCGGTGGCGCTGAAAGCGCGGCTGGTTGAACCGAACTGGAATGATGCAATTGGATTGCGGTCGAGGTGGGGAATCCACATGATCAAAATCGTCACCATTGAACGGGAGTACGGAAGTGGCGGAGGCGAAATCGCGCAGTTGCTTGCGACAAGCCTGGGCTGGAAACTCAGGGATCAGTTTTTAACCGAGGAGATCGCAAGGCTTGCGAATTGCTCCAAATCTGTCGTCGAAGTTCGAGAAGAACGCACCGATCCATTCTATTACCGGTTATTCAAATCCTTTTTGCGCGGAAGTTATGAAGGCAGCCTCAATGCGCACAAGCTCAATGTAGTCGACAGCGAAACTATTTTGAAGTTTACCGAAATGGTCGTTCAGCACGCCGCCAAAACAGGAAACTGTGTCATCGTTGGCCGGGGATCGCAGCTTTTTCTCAAGGACCGTTCGGACACGTTGCGTGTATTTCTTTACGCTCCCCGAGAAGCCAAAGTGCAGCGCCTGCTCGCTCGGGGTAAGAGTGAAAAAGAAGCCGAGCAGCTTGTGGATTCCGTTGATCGGGAGCGCACCGATTTCATTCAGAAATATTTCGGCGTGGAATGGCCTGCCCGCACTGTGTACCACACCATGATCAATACCGCGATCGGCGATGAGGCTGTCGTTCACATGATTCTGGAGTTCATGAACACCCTGGATCCGGCGAGCTAGAGCCTGAGGCCACACTCAGTGAAGGGTTTTATTAGATTTTATGAAAGCACCGTGTGACCAGGCTGTCATAGAGTCCGGGCGTGCCGCCGTTCCATGCATAAAAGGCGCGGAGCCCTGGATCCTGGCCGCGGCAATACTTGGATCCAGCATGGCGTTCATCGACAGTACAGTCGTGAACGTTGCCTTGCCCGCGCTGCAAAGCAGCCTTGGCGGAACCGTCATTGACATGCAGTGGGTTGTCGAGGCGTATGGATTATTTCTTGGGGCGTTGATTCTGGTCGGCGGTTCGCTGGGCGATCTGTTTGGCCGAAGGCGGATGTTCCTACTCGGCGTGAGCGTATTCGCGATTGCTTCCGTTGGTTGCGGGTTCGCTCCGAATATTCGCCAGTTGGTGATCGCGCGGTCCGTGCAGGGACTTGGAGCTGCTTTTCTGGTGCCAGGCAGTCTGTCCATCATCAGTGCTTCCTTCCCCGAGAAAGAACGCGGGCAGGCTATTGGAACGTGGTCCGGTTTTACGGCAATCACCACGGCTCTGGGGCCAGTTCTGGGCGGGTGGTTGATCGAGCATGCTTCGTGGCGCTGGGTATTTTTCATTAATGTGCCCCTTGCTGCTGCGGTGATCGCGCTTTCGCTGTGGCGGGTTCCTGAAAGCAGGAACGCCGCGCGCGGAAATATCGACTGGGTAGGCGCGCTGATCGTCACAGCAGGCTTGGGCGGCGTGGCTTACGGGTTTATCGAATCTGCAAGCATGGGCTGGGGCCGTCCTTCCATTTGGGGTTCTTTAACCCTTGGCTGCCTGTGTTTGCTTGCATTCTTTGTACTCGAATCT
>JAOAPW010000392.1 GCA_025463105.1 Candidatus Acidiferrum typicum
TGGTTTCCGCAAATGTCTTTCCGAGTACGGGAAAGAAAAAAATCGGATCGTATCCAAACCCGTCCTCTCCGCGCGGCGCTTCGAGCAACTCTCCCTCGGCCGATGCGGAAAAAACTCCGCGCGACTCTCCTCGCTCGACCAGAGCGACAACGCAAACGAACCGCGCGCGGCGCTCTGCGCCTTTTTTGCCGCGCATCGCGTCAACCAATTTGCATATACGATCGGCATCGGACGCGTCCGGCCCCGCATAACGCGCGGAATGCACTCCGGGAGCTCCGCCGAGAGCCGGCACAACCAGCCCCGAATCATCCGCGATCACAAGTCCGTCGGAAAAATAGCTGTAATGCAGGGACTTGCCCAGGGCATTTTCACCAAACGTGCCTGCGGCTTCATCAAATTTTGGCAGTGCGTCGAAATTCGGAATCAAATGTAGATCGATCGATGCTCCGGTAGACGCGGCCAGCGCGCGATATTCGCGCAACTTGCCTGCATTTGACGAAGCCACGATCAAGCGAATGGATTTATTTTGCGCGGACACGGAAATTCGTCTGCACCAAAGTGGATTGATGTTCGGTAAGTCTGCGAATTCCTGCCGCCGCAAGCGCCAGCAGATCCTGCAATTCCGCGCCGGCAAACGGTTGTCCTTCGGCCGTGGCCTGAACCTCGACAAACTTGCCGTTTCCAGTCATGACCACGTTCATATCCACTTCAGCGCGCGAATCTTCATCGTAGGCCAGATCCAGTAACGCCGTGCCGTCTACCAGGCCCACGCTCGTTGCCGCCACCGAATCGGTCAGCGGCAGCGCTTTCAGAATACCCGCCGCCACCATGCGCTCCATCGCCAGGACCAACGCGACATACGCGCCGGTGATTGAAGCCGTCCGCGTGCCGCCATCCGCCTGGATCACGTCACAATCCAGCCACACCGTTCTTTCGCCCAACTTCTGCTGGTCCACGATTGCTCGCAAGGAACGCCCGATCAACCGTTGAATCTCCAGCGTGCGCCCCGAAGGCCGCCCGCGCGTCGCCTCGCGCGACATTCGCTGTTCGGTGGCGCGCGGCAGCATGCCGTATTCGCCGGTCACCCACCCCTTACCCTGGCCCTTTAAAAAAGAAGGCACGCCGTCGTCCACAGTCGCCGTGCAGATTACGCGTGTGTTCCCGATCTCGATGAGCACGCTCCCCTCAGCATTGGTGATAAAGTCTGGCGTCATTTTCACAGGCCGCATCTGGTCATGAGCGCGTCCATCGCTTCGCAAGATTCCTCCTGGTAACAAGGATTTCAGTTTGACTGCCGCCATCGGCAGTGTCAATCATCACAGCACCGCTGTGACTCAGTGCAGTACTTATTTCATTGGCGCCAGAGGCGCCGGTACAGGCATCGTTGTCGTCATTTGCACAGCGCCTGTTGTGACTGGCGCATCAGGAGCTGATGAATCAGACGCAGCCGCCGCGGATGGCGACGAAACAGGAAACAACCCTGACAGATCGAGATGTCCGGCGAGAGTATCCGTCTCCTGGCCATGGATAAGTATTTTCAACTGTCGAATCTTATTCACGTTGGCCCCGAGCGTCCGCGCGATGGAGTCTACCGCCAGTTGTTCACTTTGTATTCCCGACGGAGTCTCCGCCGACAGCGCATCCGAAAAATCCGCGATGCCGGTGCCATCCGGTTGCAGGTAAAACGCCAGCAGTAGCGCGTCCGGCGGCAACGTGCGTTGACTCGCCGACGGAGCATTCGCTATCAACGCCACCAGTAGCTGTTTCGACCGTTCCCCTGGATCCGCCGACAGTGGTAACTCTATGGTGGTCGCCTCCAGCGATACCGGCGACGCCGTGGAGAGCCAGTACATTTGTGCCTTCACCCTTACGTCGGTCGGCGTTGAGACCGGAACCTGCATCACGTCCCGGCGAGCCTGTTCTTCGGTGCGCTGGGTGGCCGAAATGCGTTGCACCGCGTGACGGAGGCTCGGCAAAGTAATCAGGCCGAACACTACCAGCATGCTAAGAATTGCGATCGTGGTTTTGAGTCCTCGAGACATGGAGCTATTTCGCTCCTGCATCGTAGACTAGACGGAAGGCCGCCACCGCGCGAGCCACGCTATCGGCCAGCACTGGCGCCATTTTGTCGAGCTGTGTGCGGTCGGGCAGGCTCACGCTTGATACCTCAATCGCAACGGCCGGAGCCGCAACAGTTCGCAACTGCCGGACTGCCGCCGTCGTCGGCGTTTCCGCTGAGCCGCGAAAGCGCTGCGCCATCTGAATCTGAATAAGTTCGGCCAGCTTTCGGCTTAGATCAAGGTAGCCCTGCTGCGCGCGGTCCCAGCGAACGAGCACTGTGCGCTGCAGACCTGTTCCCCTGCTCACAAGCGGACCTCCATCCTGTGCGAGCGAATACACGCGCGCGGTCCCGGGCCGCCCAGTCGAGGAAACATGCAGGGTGATAAAAATCGCTCCTCGCTGTGCGTTCGCGGTTTTCGAACGGTCATCAAAGGAGGGATCGTCATTCGCCTGGCGCGTGAGCAGCACGCGAAGGCCCTGCGTCTCCAGTGAAATTCGAAGCAGGCGAGCAAAACTCAAAACAATTTCGCTCTCAGCGATGCCCGACGATCCGCGCGCCCCTTGATCCGCGCCTCCGTGCGCCGGGTCCAGAACGACCACAGCCAAAACATTCCGCGGCGGGGCAGCTGGAGGTGTTACCGGAGGTGTTATTGGTTCTTGAACCGGCTGCGCTGGTTGCTGGGCGGGCGGTTGCGGCGCCTGCTGCGTCGAGGGTTGTGCCGGTGGCTGCGGCGCCTGCGACGGTGCTGCACCTTGCGGCGGCGGACTCGCCTGGCTCCGCGCTTGAGAGGTCGGCGCGCAAACTACAATTAATAAGATGAAGAAGAGAAAGAAATATCCGCGGCGCACGGCCTTCAGGATACCAGAATCAACCCTTCGAGAGAGACCAGGCTCACCAGAATTTCGCAACGTTATGCCCTGACGATCATGGCCACACCGGCGCGTTGGCACTCCACTCCCAGCCTGGCTACTGAGTTTCACTTGCATTGCGTCGAATGTCTGCTTAACTTCTTGGGTGCTCTTTGTACATTAATCCGAACTGACGTTGGCGCAGTTAGCATTCCGGCGGTGTCGAATGTGTAGCTCGTCCCGGTCGGACCGGAAAGAGGGTTTGTTTGCCAATGGCACGGAAAATCCCCGCATCTGACCCTTCGCCTTCAATCAGGGCGCGGAACGCGGGCTACAACAACCTTGCGTGAGCATTAACACGCGTCAATAAGGGCGCCGCAGTACTGAATTTGGCACGCTTGGGAGAAGTGGATGACAATCGATCCATCAGCAAATGTAAGACAGCTCTTCGATCTTGCCGGACGCGTGGCCATCATTACCGGCGGCTCCATCGGGCTGGGGCGACAGATGGCGCAGGGCCTCGCCGAAATGGGCGCGAACGTGATCCTCTGCGCTCGCAAGAAAGAACGGTGCGAAAGTGCTGCAGAAGAGTTGAAAGCGCTGGGTGTCGGGACGTTGGCGCTCGCCTGCGACGTCACGAATCCTGCGAGCATCCAGGAAGCTGTGCAAACGACTCTCTCTCAATTCGGCCGAATCGATATCTTGATTAACAACGCCGGCACTTCCTGGGGCGCTCCCACGGAAGAAATGCGCCTGGAACACTGGAACAAGGTACTCGAAACGAACCTGACGGGGACGTTCCTGTGTTCGCAGGCCGTGGGTAAAGTCATGATCGGGCAAAAGCGCGGAAAGATCATTAATATTGCTTCGGTTGCGGGAATGGCGGGGTCGCCGCCGGAGCTTCAGGCGATCGGATACGCTGCCAGTAAGGGCGGGGTAATCGCATTTACGCGCGACCTGGCGCGAAAGTGGGCCAGTCATAACATTCACGTGAACGCCATTGCTCCCGGCTGGTTTCCCACGCATATGTCGGGCGGCGTCATTGAGCGGAATCGAGAAAATTTATTGAAGAGCATTCCGCTGGGCCGATTCGGAGGCGAGGACGACCTGAAAGGCGCCGCAGTTTTTCTCGCATCCAGCGCCTCTGATTTCGTAACGGGGCAAGTCCTGGTGGTGGACGGAGGCCAGACGGCATAATGTTGCGGGCTGCTGGTCTGATAACAGGTTCTGGGAAAAAACCGCAACGCTGTCATTCTGAGCGCAGCGAGGAATCCCTCCTGAATTGTAGCGAACACGAAGAGGGATTCCTCGCTGCGCTCAGAATGACGGCGTTCGAGATATTGGAATATTTTAATCTCTGACTCCGTGTTCTCTGTGAACTCTGTGTTGAAAGATTTTCTAGACCATCCAGCAGCGATAAGAACCGGGGAAGAGCTTCCTCTAGCCGCCCTGGAGAAATTCCTGCTACGCAATTTTCCAGACAGCGCGGGCCCGCTCACCGCCGAACAATTCCCGAGCGGCCACTCCAACCTGACTTACCTCATTCGTCTCGGCAATCGGGAAATGATTCTGCGACGCCCCCCCTTCGGAAGCAAAGTCAAGACGGCTCACGATATGGGCCGCGAATATAGAGTGCTGTCGAAACTGCATTCCGCATACCCTCCAGCGCCGCGCGTCCTACTATTTTGCGATGACGACTCCATCTTGGGCTCTCCCTTTTACCTGACTCAACCGATTCGGGGAATCATCCTCCGCAAAGATCCGCCTGAAGGTTTGAACTTTTCGCCCGATATCGCACGGCGTCTGAGTGAATCATTCGTCGACAATCTGGCACGGCTGCACGGTTTGGATTACGCAGCGGTCGGCTTGGGCGACCTCGGCAAACCACAGGGCTACCTGGAACGCCAGGTTCGAGGCTGGATCGATCGCTACCACGGCTCGCGAACCAACGCTCTACCCGAAGTCGAGCGCATCGCCCCTTGGTTGATCGAGCGCATGCCGACCATGCAAGCAGCCACACTCGTCCACAACGACTATAAATATGACAACATGATTCTTGACCAGGAAGACGTCACCAAGATTATCGGCGTGCTGGATTGGGAGATGAGCACGATTGGTGATCCGCTGTCAGATCTGGGCACGTCGTTGGCCTACTGGGTCGACGCCAAGGATTCGGACGAGTTGCAACAAGTGCGCTGGTCGCCCTCAAATTATCCCGGCAGTCTGACGCGCGCTCAGCTTCTTGAAAGATACGCGCAAGCCACAGGCCGCGATGTTTCGTCCATGATTTTCTATCTTGCGTTTGCCAGATTTAAAGTGGCCGTGATCCTGCAGCAAATCTACTATCGCTTTCAAATGGGATTGACGCAGGATCAACGCTTCGCTTCATTGCCGCGCAAGATAGAAACTCTGCTGCGGGCATCGTTGCAGGCCGCCGAAACAGGCAAAATTTGAAAACTTTGCACCGCAACGAGGTTTGTAGCGCCCGGCTTCAGGAAGGCAGGATTCAACTGGCAATGCCAGCCTGAAGGCCGGCACTACAACCGCGACCTAAGAATAGTAACGAACAATCCACTCCGCCACGCAGCAGGGCTTCGCAGAATCCTTGCACTCCAC
>JAOAPW010000397.1 GCA_025463105.1 Candidatus Acidiferrum typicum
GGCTCAGCTTGGCCCCCGACGACTCGCCGCTTCTGCTCCGCGACACCGGCACCCAGGAAATCTACGCTCTCGATTGGCAGGTCCCGTATTAACGCTCGCCTATCCGTAATGCCCGAGTGACGGGCAACTCTGAAATAACTACCAAGGTAAGGTTTGCCGACTACCTGCCCACAACCAACCGACGGGCGCAACCGACAACTTGCGTCACTCAGGTAGTCCGACGCGCCGATTGAGTTCCCCAAAGCGCGGGTCGGAGCGGAGGCTATCCATGCGAGCATCGGTCGCCAGATAG
Organism: Candidatus Acidiferrum typicum; assembly: GCA_025463105.1. Classification (GTDB taxonomy): domain Bacteria; phylum Acidobacteriota; class Terriglobia; order Acidiferrales; family UBA7541; genus Palsa-360. The sequence goes on from JAOAPW010000397.1 coordinate 293, forward strand.
GTAGGCAGGTAGTAGGACCGGTCTTTGTAGGCCTGATCGAGCAAGGCGAATGCCTGGTCTTTGTGTCCCAAACCTGCATGAATGACCGCGAAGTTGTACGGCGCGACCCAACTATGCGCAGATACCTCTTTTAAATGATCCAGGATCTTTTGCGCTTCGGCGCGGTTCCCCGACAACGCATATGCATGTCCCAGGCCTGACCAGGTCTCGGCATTGTCCTTTTCCAGTTCGACCGCGCGTTGAAACTCGACAATGGCCTCCGGCAGCCTTCCTTTCTGCTCATAAGCTCGACCCAGAAAACAATGACCGAACCAAAAGTTCGGGTCAATCTCAATGGCGCGATGGAGTTGCTCAATTGCCGGATCCCAGCGTCGTGCAAACACTAGAGCCGCTCCCACGCCGAAGGCCGCGAACCCGGAGAGCGGATCGGCTTGCTGTGCCCGCTTGGCTTCCGCGATAGCCTGATCGTGTCGCCCCATCGGCGCCAGGAACCAACTGTAGTACGTTTGAGCGTCCGAATTGTTGGGACTCAGTTCAATGGCCCGTTTGAATTCCTTTTCCGCTGCGGCCCAATTCCACACATACCAGTGCGTGACGATCGCCATGGAAAGGTGAGCCCCCGCATCGGATTCGTCGATCGCGAGCGCTCGTTTGGCCGCATCCTTGGTCTTGGGCCCGGCTTCGTTCGGAGACATAAACCAATCGTCCTGGTTCACGTAGTTGAAAGCCAGGCCGCTGTAAGCCAGGGCATAGTTGGGATCGACAGCGATAGACTGATTAAAGTAGTCGATACCCGTGTCAAACCCCTCTTTGGTGAGTTTGTTGGTGTAGTATTTGCCCTTCAGATAAAGCCGGTAGGCTTCAGGATTATCTGTCGAGCCCTTGGTCAGCTTCTGTTGATCTTCCGCCGAAAGTTGTGAGCGCAGACGCTGGGAAACTTCCCTTGCAATGTCACTCTGAACCGTCAGCAGGTCGGCCACCTTCCGATTGTATTGCTCGCCCCACAGCTGTCTGCCGTTACGAATGTCATCGAGTTCGATATTGACAGTTAAGTTGTCGCCTCGCTGCCTGACGTCGCCTGTGAGTACGGTTTGCACGCCAAGTTCGTCGCCAACCTTTTGCACATCCATCGCCTTACCCTTGTAATGGAGAGCGACACTGTGCGGAGTTACCTTCAGGCTGGGCAACCGCGCCAGGCTGTTGTTGATGCTTTCCGTAACTCCATCGGAAATGTATTCTGCATCGGGATCGTTGCTTCGATTCTCCAGAGGCAGAACTGCGATGGAATCGATGCCTGCCTTCGACCGTCTCAGATAAATAAAGACTCCGGCCGAAGCGATGACCAGCAGACTCACGGCAATTAGCCAAAGCGATGGCGCGCCTTTTGAGCCCTGAGATGCCCCGTGTGGAGGCTTCTTCGAGCGCCTGGCGGAGATCGGTCGCCGTCTGGAAGCGGCCGTCCGGGGATTTCGAGAGGCACTTGCGCACGATCGCTTCGAGCGCGGGCGGCGCCTTGAGCAATTCGGGATTCTTGTGAACGATAGCGCCCAGGGTCGCGGCGGACGAGCCTCCAGAAAAGGCGCGGCGTCCCGCGAGCATTTCGTAAAGCACCGCTCCAAAAGAAAAAATATCAGAGCGCGCGTTGGCCGGCTTGCCCTCGGCCTGCTCTGGCGACATGTACGCAGGGGTGCCCATGATTGTGCCCACCTGCGTAATGCCGACGCTCTGGGTTTCGTTGTCGGTCAGGCTGTCGTTATTCCGTTTCGCGAGTCCGAAATCCAGCAGCTTTACGACCCCGCCCGAGGTCACGAGGATGTTCGCTGGTTTGAGGTCGCGATGAATGATCCCCTTGCCGTGTGCGGTCTCGAGCGCGGCAGCAATTTGCCGCGCGAGTTGCAACGCCTCATTCGGCGAAAGGGCCTGCGGCTGTTCGCAGTCGACGATCGGCCGCCCGTCGATGTACTCCATGACCAGAAAATCGGGGCCGACGTCGTAAATCTGGCAGATGTTGGGATGATTGAGTGCGTCGATGGCTTTGGCTTCACTCTCGAAGCGCTCGCTGAACTGCTCGCCAGAAACTTTGATCGCCACGTCCCGATTTAAACGGGCATCTCGGGCACGATACACCTCTCCCATCCCGCCCGCTCCAATGGACGCAAGGATTTCATATGGACCGAGTTTGTCGCCTGCAGAAAGCGGCATGTGAGAATCGAGCTAAGTTTAGCCGATCACAGAGCAGATAGAGAATGTATTACGGGCAAACCGGAAGTAATCCCATAACGGGGAAAGCCAGGCTGGGAGAGGCGTCTGGATAGTTTACGTAACCAGGCGATTTCACGTTTTGACCAACGGTCATCGAGCGAAATGGCGATTTATCGCCAGTTGAGCCTGACTACTTCTCTGGATCCAGCTTGACGATGTACCCGTCGATATCGTGATCGAGCGAAAACGGCGGCGCTACTCCTGGGGCGTTTGTGACAGTCATAGCGCTGCCATCCGGTTCCTTCTTGGTGACGGAGATGGGCTTCCCAGGTAGTGAATAACCCTTCACAGATGCAAAGAGGGAGTAATCACCGGCGGCCAATCCATCGAACTCAAAGTGGCCATCGGGAGGCAACATGGCAGTTTGGTCATCCCAAGCACGTTCTGAAGTAATCGTCACTCTCATGCCATCTGGAATCGGGTTGCCATCACTTAGAACAACGTTCCCGCGAAGTCGGTGCGCCGGTTTGATCTGGATATCGCCGATATCCACGATCTCACTGTCGCGCTTAGTGCTGCACTCAACTACTCCAGTCGCACCACGCTTGGCAAGTGATTGCATCTTTCCATAAACGTACCAGTCTGCGGGAACCGGCACGTTTGTGATCACAAACCTGCCATCAGGCTGCGTTCCTATGCGGACTTCCTCGTATGGATATCTACTCACCTGTAGATCACGGCCATAACCACCGCGAGGGCGGCCAATCAGTCCGACTTCAGCATTCCCGATTGGCTCACCATTTTGAACAAGCCGTCCGCGCACAACGGCACCGTCCACGAGTGTTACTAGGTGGCGCTCGGTTCCAACTGGAATGACTGCCACACTCGGAGCCATCGCCCGTGCCTCGACTGACACCAATATTTTGTGCCCTGGCTTCGAGTAAGCAATCTCGAATTCCCCGTTTTTGTTGCTCACGGCAATTGGTTCAAGGCCATCAAAAAGTCCCGTAGATCGAATTGCCTGTTTTTTCGTCGAGAAGAATTCCCAGTGGCTTCACAATGGCGTCTCGAACGGGAAGGCTGCGTGCATCTTGAATTCGTCCTCTGAACATTCTCCTCGGATCGCTTGCAGCGTTACGACGCAGGAGCGTCACACCAATTGGTACTCCGAGAGAAGGATCAACCTTGTTGACGAACGTTGGCTCGTATCCGTCAACGGCCACGAGCAAGCGGAACCATAAATCGGGGTTCAGACCTTTGAGCGTGAACGTACCTGTCGCATCTGTCACAGCGTGCTTGCCGCAATCTACATAGCAGGTCGGACAATACAAGCTGTACCCTTTCTTAACACCCGCGCTGTAAACGAGCACCGTCGCGTGTTCCACGGGGTTCCCATTGCCATCAGACACCTTGCCCGCAAGGCTGAGGCGGTCGGCTGCGGATGAAAACGCTCCGCAAACCAGCAGGTAGACTGCCACCACCGGGAGGAAACATGGTCGTTTGTACATGGGGTATATGTAGCGACGCCGCCCAAGTGCGGCATTGGAGTTCTTCGCCCCGCTTTTCTTTGACGTGCCATTCAAGGGTATCAATGAATGGAAAAAGCAGGTTGCTCCAGATTGCAAAAACCGCAAGAATGAGAGTTCAAGATAGCCGATTGGCGAAACATCGCGATTTCATTGACCCTGTTCTGAGAGCCTAGCGCCAAAAAAAGGGCACAATTTGGGGCACAGTTTCCGAGTGGTCGCATGTAATCTACTGAAAGTACAAGGCACGTTAGTAGATTCTCAATCTTCAAACCCGGGTTCGATTCCCGGTAGCGCTACCAACTACGTGTCTTCTTTTTATTGTTCCGAATGAAAATGTCGTTCCGTCTGCCAGTCAACTGCACAGTCGACATCACGGTCGAGTTCAAACTGCCATAATCCGCGCTACTTCTTCCCCGTATCCAATACTGTCTTCACCAAGTCGCCGAGTTGCTGCCCCGTAAACCCATTACCTTCGAGATCAACAACGAGTTTGCCATCGCGACCAATAATGGCAGTGTGCAGCGAGTGAATGAACAGTCCTTCGTCCGGTACGAAATGGACGCCAAACAGATCGCAAACTCGTTGGACGTCGGCTGCGGCGCCTGTGAGAAACCGCCAGCTTTCGGGGTCGGCTTTCCATGTATTTGCCCAACTCTGGAGAACTCCTGGCTGGTCGTGGACCGGATCGAAGGTGACGGAAAGCAAGACGAGATCGCGGCCCAGGCGTTCCGGATATCGCTTCTGCAGTATCCCGAAGTTGTTGGACGATCTAAAGCAGTACTCAGGAAGGGCGCAACGAGTGTAGACAAAGTTCAGCGCCACAACTTTGCCGGCGAACTGGCTGAGGCGAACGGGGCGCTTCTTCTGATCAATGAGGACGAAGTCAGGAACGGACTGGCCAACCACCAGCCGGTGCGTGGGCCCTTGCAGGTCTTCGGAAAGACCCTGTAGCCTCCGGGACTTGGAGGGTTCGCGTTCTGCACTAGCATAGCCGCGAACACGAATCTTTTCCGCATAAGAGGCTTCCTTGTTCACTACCAAAATGAAGTCAATCAGGGATCCGCGGGCGATATGGTCGAGCACCTTGGCATCCTGCACCTTGAAAGGCATAACCATCGCGTCCATGAAACCCTGAATCTCGTCGCACGAAACTACCATGGTTTTTTGCGAGAGATCGACACTGAGGACAAGGCCGCTTGCCGGGTAGCGCTGCTGAGCATGACCTGCCCTGGAATGCAGCACAACTGTCAGGAGCACCGCCACTAGCAGATTCGTGCAGCCGCGATTCATCGCTCTCAATTCCTCACGCGTGACGGGTCAATGCCAGCTGTTCCCCGCCGCTTTTGCGTCGCCGCTCTCGTAGCCGGAACGCGCAATTCTCCGCCGAGCCGGGTGCGACTCCGTTCTAGGTGCGTGTAATTCTTGTCGAATTCCTTGATCTCAATGAACTGATCCTTGCCGACATCAGAGAATGTTTGGTGGGTATCACTTGCTGGCCACCAGATTTCCAGGCTCACGATTTTAGCGTTTTTACCGAGTCCGAGGTGTTGTTGCAGGGGAGAAGCCCCGAACGATCCACCGCTTCCCACCGTGCGATAGATGGATCGGCGGTCATGAGTTTCATTTCCCACAATCACCTTGATCCGCGCCCCAATTGCAGCGCGATTACTTTTCACTCCAACCAGCCGCAGGGCAATCCAATCGTTGTCGTTCCCTGGATTTTCAAAGAGGCGAATGGCGTGCCGGTCGCCGGGTACCGCGCCTCCAATTTCAGCGATCATGTCTTCATCACCGTCGTTGTCGAGATCGGCGAAGGCAACCCCGTGTCCCTTGTGCAATTCGCCGGTGCCCGACGAGGCGGTGACGTCGACAAATTTCTTTCCGCCCTGGTTATGAAACATAACATTCGGAAGAATGTCACCGTAGGGGGGCGTTCCGGTTCCGAGATAAAAATCGAGAAAGCCGTCGTTATCAATGTCGCCAAAATTGGATCCCATAGGATCGAAAACGCGATCGAGGCCAACCTCAGTCGTCACATCGCGGAATGTACCGTTCCCCTGATTGTGATAAAGCTTCAGGCTCTCCACATTGCTTGGAAGCCCCAGTTGGCTTCGCACAATCTCTTCCGGGGACATATAGTAGCTGGTGACGAACAAGTCAGGCCAGCCGTCGTTATCGTAGTCAAAGAACCAAGTCGCAAAACTCATCCAAGGCGCCTGGACTCCTGCTTGCTTGCCCACTTCAGTGAAAGTACGGTTGTGGTTGTTGTGGTAAAGGAAATTGTTACCGCCAAGATTTGAAACGTACAAATCCATGAAGCCGTCGTTATCGTAGTCCGCAGAAACCACGCCTTTGGAAAAGGCCACATTATCGACTCCGGCTGTCTGCGCGATATCTTCGAACGTGCCGTCACCCTTGTTGTGGTACAGGCGGCTTGGACCCTGCTCATTTCCTATGAACAAATCGAGGAACCCATCATTATCAATGTCGGTCCAAACCGCGGTTTGCGATGCGATGGGGTCGGCCAGTCCCGCGCTCTCCGTGACGTCGGTGAATGTCCCGTCGCAGTTATTCCTCAGCAGCGAAGCGCGCATGGGCGCTTGCCAGCCGCCCCGCAAGACGAATATGTCGAGGCAACCGTCATTGTTGTAATCCGTCTGAATGAGATTTAAACCTCCCAGTTGATCAGCCAGGCCAGCCTGAATTGCCCTGTCGGTAAATGTGCCGTCTCCATTGTTATGGAAGTAGTGCAGGGCCTCACACTGGTCGTAGCTCGAGGTGACGACATCCAGCAAGCCATTGTTCTCAAAGTCATCCACAATGACGCCCCCCGCCATCGAAAAAGAATTCAGACCGGCAGCCGCCGCTACATCTCTGAACGGTCCCACATCGTCCTTGGACGCGAAGACTGACGGTGCAATCAAATATTTTGCGGGCACGCCCGCCGGGTATTTCCCCACTGACATGTAGGCGAGATTGAGTAGCCACTTCACTTCCTGTGTGTCGGGCTTCTTCTCGAGAAATCGCGTGAAGTATTGGATCGCCTTCTCTGAATCGTCAATTTTCTGATACCGGACAGGTTTGCGCGGAGGGAAAATACAACGGTCTCCAGGTTTTCTGTAGACCTCATTCTCCATCTCCGACTTGTGCAGATACGCGGTGCCCAGAACCTCCTCCAATTCGGGGGCCATTTGGGGAGAGTTTGAATTGGCAAGCTTGTAGGCTTTGAGCCACTCTTGTATAGCTGGCTCCATTTCGCCTTGATAGGCAAGAAGTTGCGCCAGAGAGAAATGCACTCTACCAAGCTGCTCTGGCCGGGTTGCCGCGTAGCTATCAGGATCGTTCGGGTCCAGGAGCTGCTTAAGGTGATCGACCGCTCGGGCCAAAGTCTGTTTCCGCACTTCGCAAACGCTGCGAAGGTCGTGGTCCCAGCCGGGAGGCTTTGGCAAAGTCCGAAAGGCGATTTCCACCTCGACCGCTCCCGAAACATCCGGAGGGTACGCGATTTTTCCACGACCGGCTAGTGCGAGCAGCGCGGTAGGCGTCATTCCCTGTCCGGTGCTTACCACTGGCGCTGCTCCCGGAGTTGGGACGCCTGCGGGAGCAGGAGACGAATTGCTAGTTGTGGTCTGGCCCGCCTCAACCTTCAATATCGCGAAACCAGTCGAAATCTTGACCGGCCCGGCCAATTTTCTCGCCCCGGCATCTCGGAGTGCGTCTCTGAGTTCCATTCGCAGGGTCGCCGGATCGATCCTTCCCAGAGAGCCGCCATTCGCGGCGCTGGGATCGATGGACTTCTCCCGCGCCAGTGTTGCAAAATCCTCCCCGCCTTGTACACGCTTAAGGATTTGCTCCGCTTCCGATTGGGATTCCACGACGATGATACGAAGCTCAGGAATTGGTTGGCCAGGGTTTTGAGCGTCACTTGGCAACGCCACAAAAACCGAGAAAAGCAAGAGGAATACAAACATGACGCCACAAAGGCGACGCGTTGTATTGATTCCGCGTGGCTCGCGCCTAGGCAACAGGGATGCCCTCACTTCCACTCGCCAGCGCCTTCGATAACGGTGATATAGCGATCTGCCGGAATTTTCGTGAACCGCTCCACACTGCCTCCGGGTTGGGGCCATCGCACTTCCAGCCAGTCCAATTTGTCTTTCTTCCCACAGCCCAACAGCATACGTGGATCGTGAGAGGACATGAAACTTCCACCGCCTACTTTCATGCGGCTCCGCGTAAGGTCGCCTGCTTTATAAGTTATCCGAGCACCGATGGCATCCCGATTTGATTTGGTCCCGACGAGCCGCACTCCCAGCCAATGGTTCTCCTTGCCCACATTGTTGCGGAGCAAAATCGGCGCGCCATCATTTACCCCGACTAGCACATCAATTCCACCGTCATTGTTAAAGTCACCCACTGCCATGCCCCGGGCCGAGAACGACTTACCAAACACCGGTCCGCTTTGTTCGCTTACGTTCTGATATTTGCCCCCCACATTCTGGAATAACAGAAGTGGTTCGTGGTATTTCACTTGGCTGGAGAACTCTTCCACCAGGTCGTCCGGAAACCCGTTAGCCAGAAATAGATCGAGATTTCCATCGTTATCGTAATCCATGAATCTAACTCCCCAACCACTCATCCAGCGAGTTGCCATTCCAACGCCCAGCGCCATAGCCTGATCGTCAAATGTGCCGTCGCGGTTGTTACGATACAGCGAGAAAATTTCCTCGTCGATGTTTGCTACGAAAAGGTCCATCCATCCGTCTTCGTCAAAGTCAGCTGAGTCGACGCCCATGCCGGAGCGGGCGCGCCCGTCAGCGCTATAAGCAATATCCGCTCGAAGACCAACTTCTTCAAACCGTCCATCCCCGCGATTCATGAAAAGAAAATTTCCTACTGTGTCGTTGGCCACGAACAGATCCAGCCGTCCGTCGTTGTTCACGTCGGTCGCGATCGCTCCCCAAGCCTTTCCTAAACGATTCGCTATGCCCGACTCTTTGCTCACATCGGTAAAAGTTCCGTCTCCGTTGTTGTGGAACAGCCAACTCGGCATGGAGGGAAAGATGCGGGGAATGCAGTAGTGTCGTTTGCCGTCTGAACCGATACCGCATCCAGTATCTTTGTCGAATCCCGCGAACTGTCCGACGAACAAATCCAGGCGGCCGTCATTGTCGTAGTCGAACCACACAGCGCTAGATGCCCAACCCTGAACACCGACACCTGCTTCCCTGGTGACGTCGCTGAAAGTTCCGTTCCCGTTATTGCGATAGAGAATGCTCTGCCCGTATTGAGTAACGTAAACGTCTGGAAACCCGTCGTTGTTGTAGTCGCCAACAGCGACTCCCATCCCGAACCCGCCTCCGCTTACGCCGGCTTTCTCGGTGACATCGGTGAATGTCCCATCCCGATTGTTCCGGTACAACGCATTGCGCAAGGGTGTCGTAGGGGTATAAAAATCGCACTTTCCACTATTAACCAGGTATATATCCATCCAACCGTCGGTATCGTAGTCGAGGAAGGCACAGCCGGGACCCGTTGCTTCTGGAAGATACTTATGAGGAGAGCGGGCAGCATTGTGCGTCCAATGTATTCCACTGGCAGAAGGTCGAATTTCCTCGAACACGGGAGAGACTTGCGGGGTATGTCCCAAGGCTCTGCGCGACAGCGCCGAAAATGCGATGCTCCCGCCAAGCCCCCGCAGAAAGTCGCGCCGGGAAAAGGAAGCGAGCCGTGCAGGCCCCAAATGCAATGGCATCGATATCTTTTACCATAGTCTTGCGAGCCTAGATAAGACCACAGACTCGGTGTAACATTTTCGCGTCTTCGTATTTATGCCAAAGAGTATCCGCGTGTTATCGTGGATAAACTCAAGAATTGCCCCGCGTATGGTTACGCCGACATCTAGAGCTGGCAGCCTTGCTCACCTCGGATTTGTAATCCTTCTTGTAATTTCTAGCGCTTTACTCCCGCCATGTTTAGTGTTGGCATCCGCGGCGACGCCCCAGCCTCCGGCCCATCGGGAGAGTTTCGAAACGCTGGCCGCGAATGCCCAATCAGCCCGTGAGGCAGGCAAATTAGACGAGGCCATTCGCAACTATCAAGCCGGTGTGGAACTGCGTCCGAGCTGGAATGAAGGCTGGTGGTATCTCGGAACCCTGTTGTACGAGACGGATCATTTCTCGGAGGCCATTCCCGCACTCCGCCGTGTGGTCGAACTGGATTCCAAGAGCAGCGCCGGGTGGGCGTTTCTTGGACTCTGTGAATTCGACACCGGATACTATGCGGACGCATTCGTCCACCTGCAGAGCGCGAAGGAATTGGGATTTGCCGATAGTCCGGAAATCGAGAAAATCGCCCTCTATCACCTCGGACTGCTGCTCAATTTGCGCGGCGAATTTGAGCAAGCGAGTGAACTTCTTGCAAATGCCTTTGCGACCGGGCCAGTTCCCGAGCAGATCAAAACAGCGCTCGGACTAGCGTTGCTGCGGGTTCCGCTCTTGCCGCCGCAGGTGGATCCGTCGAAAGACGCACTGATCCATGCGGCCGGTGAAACTGCGGCTCTGCTCCTGAATCATCAGATGGATGCAGCCTTGGGGAACTTTGAACAGATGTTGCGGCACTATCCCGACACCTCCTACTTACATTATCAGTACGGCATGGCGTTGGCTGCGGCTTCACAACAGGAGCGTGCGGAGCTTCAATTGCGCGAGGAAATCCAGGCTACGCCGCGCACCGCATTGCCGTGGATCGCTTTGGCCACAGTGAGCACGCAGCGCAAAAGGTTCGCAGAAGCCGTAGCGGACGCCCAACAGGCAACCCGACTTGAGCCTCGATCCGCGGCTGCGTATGAAGCGCTGGCGCGGGCTTTGCAAAGCCAAAGCAAACCTGAGGAGGCAACAAATGCTTTCCGGCGGGCGCATGAACTGGCGAAGCGGCCGGCGGAGATAGATTCCGCCCAAGTCGAACGATATGCGCTGAACAGGGGTACAGAATTAGCAAAAAACCGGCCTGCGAACGATCCGACGCCAGGAACGCCGTCCGCATCAGCAGTATCAAACCTGGAAGGCGCTACACGCCTTGCGGAGTCGGCACGACGAAATGGCCGCCTAGAAGAAGCCTCGGTGTTGTATCAAAATGCGCTTAAGTCTCACTCCGACTGGCAGGAAGGCTGGCGGCAATTAGGCACAATAGAATACATGCTGGGCCGCTACCCCGAAGCTATCGCCGCCCTGCAGCAGGCTGTTGCTCGTGAAGCGAAGCAGCCGGACACCTGGACTTTGCTCGGTCTGAGCGAATTCAAGACTAAGGACTACAAAAACTCTCGGATTCATTTGGAGCGCGGCCGCGCTCTGGGATTCAGCGGGAATGCGGCTGCAGTAAGGGTCTCGCGCTACCATCTGGCATTGCTGTTAAATCTCGATCGCGACCATGATGGCGCATTTGCTCTGCTGATCCCTGAGGTCGGGCCAGGCGCACTGTCAGAAGAGATTCAGTTCGCAATGGGCATCGCATTACTCCGGATGGCTGTGCTGCCCGAACAAATAGATTCCACCCAGCGCGCTTTGGTGCGCTCGGCAGGAGAAGCGGCCGTGCTGCTCTCCCAAAGCTACTATGACAGGGCCTTCCATATCTTCGACACAATCCTGAACGAGAATCCAAAAACGCCGTTCCTTCATTATGCGTATGGAGACGCTTTGGCCTCCGCCTCCAGATATGACGCAGCCCAGTTTCAATTGAGGGATGAAACGCGACTAAATCCCAGCAGCGAGCTCGCCTACATCCGCTTGGCTTCCATCGCGCTCGTATTGCATCAGGCCACGGGCGCGCTCGAACATTCCAGGAAAGCAGTCGCGCTCGCGCCAGAGTCGGCTGAAGCCCGCTACATGCTCGGACGTGCTTTGCTGGAACAAGGCGATGCTTTGGCAGGAATCCGCGAACTTGAGGCCGCGCGCCGTTTCGCTCCGAAGAGTCCGAAGGTGCATTTCAATCTTGCTCGAGCCTACACCCAAGCGAACCGTACGACCGAGGCTGAACAGGAGCGGTCTGAATTCGAGCGCTTGAAGAACCAGGCGGCGACGCAGCCAAGCTCGTATGGTGACCGAGCGAGGCGTGTCGATACCGGTGATGCATCCATGCAGCCGGTTGGCAAATAGGGCAAAATCTCCTTCGGCATCACCGGAGCCACCATGAAGAATTGCGTCCGTCGCTGATGATCGGCCGAAATGGCGTCCAAATACGCCTAAACCTTAGGATCATTTATCTGCGTGTTCAACGAGGCGCGCTTGAAGAACGCCTGAAAACCGCTCCCGTATTTTATCCAGACCAACGAACTCTTTTCGGCCCCCTTCTTTCAGTTGGGTAGCGCTACTAACCTGCCGGCCGGATCTTTCCCGAGCGAAGCGTTTGCGGTTGTAGCTGGTTCTTCCAACACCTTTCGGCAGGCATATTTCGATCCAAATCCGCGCCGGAATTACGTGATGCAGTGGAATCTGACGATCCAGCGTGAACTTGCCAAGGACGTGAGCGCGATGGTCGGCTATGTGGGCTCACGCGGAGTGCATCAACCCTTTCGAATGGAAGACGTGGACATTGTGTTGCCGACACTCACGCAGCACGGCTATCTCTGGCCATCACCCGCAGGCAGCGGAACCCGGCTCAATGTGAATGCTGGACGTATTACCGCTGCATTTTGGTCCGGCGACTCCTATTACGACGCGTTGGAGGTTCAGCTCAAGAAGAAGATGGGACGAGGTTCCCTGGCAGGCTCTTACACTTGGGGGAAGTCAATAGACACTTCTTCTGGCAGCATGGTAGGAGATGAATACTCCAATTCGATCTCCAGTGCGCTGTGGTTCAATCCAAGATTGAATCGCGGGCTCTCGGACTTTAATGTTACGCAGAACCTTGAGGTCAACTACAGCTGGGAAATCGGCACTCCAAAGTGGGCGTCCGGTACCGCGGCCTGGATGCTAGGGGGATGGCAAATAGGCGGAGTGTTCGAAGCCAGCACGGGCGTGCCTTTCACTCCTGGTATTGGGAATCACGGGTCGTTTCGGGAAAGTCGGGTTGCCGAAAACCGACGTAAGTTGGAGAAAAGAAATGGTAGGCACGAGGAGACTCGAACTCCTGACCTCTACCGTGTCAAACTTTCCGTCTTAAGCTTTGGAAGAACTTACAAGCCGTCGAGGTCCGCCAAAGTACGTGTAAGTACCTGGGAAGCGGGTCTTGCAACGGGTCGCGTCACGGGTCGCAGCGGAACACAACTGAAGATAAGGCTTGCCTAGCATAGAGTGGGTTCGAATCCGCTTTGAAATGTCAAAGAACTTACAACGCGCGGACAGCGATTATTTTACGGAAGTACATACCGGGCCAGCCGCGCAAAGAAAAGAGCGTTCGCGTAGGCGCTGAGTTGGGCACAGATGGAATGAAGTGGGCGGCGATCGATAGGGCGCGCTGCCGGAGATCACACGCGATAACGGCGGTACCTCGTTGGCAGTGGACTTCAGCCTGGGGCCAGTTGAACCCGGGGGTTAAGAAAGCGGCCCCTTACGTGGAAGCGCTTGCTTGGAGCACTCTGGCACGGAAATAGATAAGGCTGACAACTACTTCAATCTTGTTACGGAATCAGAACAGCTCTCCGATTGGCACCAGT
>JAOAPW010000414.1 GCA_025463105.1 Candidatus Acidiferrum typicum
CCAATGTGCCGCAATCATTCGCAGGAAATGAGTCGGTCTCTTCGCCCGTTTTTGGTATGCGTCAGACTCTGTTCGGAGCTTATGTCCAGGATGATATCCGGGTGCAAAAGAACCTGACGTTCAACGCCGGGTTGCGCTATGAAATGATAACCGTGCCAACCGAGGCGCATAATCTGCTTCCCAATTTGCGCCATCTTTCCGACGCAACCGCGGTTGTGGGACCGCCCCTTTTCAGGAACCCCACGCTTCGAAATTTCGAGCCGCGCCTGGGCTTTGCCTGGAATCCGCGCGGGGGCAAGACACTGATCCGCGGCGGATTTGGAGTTTTTGATGTGCTGCCGCTTCCATACGAATTTACGATTACGATCCAGCATTCGCAGCCGTTCGTAAACGAAATATTCGCAAATGTTGTTTCTCCGGGTGATTTCCAGATATGCGGTGCCCAAACAGGCGGCTGCCAAACAAGCGCGTTTGAAAAATTTAAGAACGCGCCGGGCGCTTCGCGTTCCAATTACATTGAGTACAATCCCAAGCGCAATTACGTCATGCAATGGAATCTAAGCGTCGCGCGGGAGCTGTCGTCGTCACTGTCCGTTACTCTTGGCTACGTAGGCTCGCGGGGAGTTCATCAGCCCTATCGTGTCGACAATATTGCCATGGTTCTTCCTACCCTTACGACGGCAGGCTACCTGTGGCCCTGCGGACCTGATGGCACCCCCGGTACTACCTGCGCTCGAGGATTTTCACCGAGCGGAACGCAAGCCAATCCCATACCTACCTCAACTCTCAATCCGAATGATGGCCGGATCTCCGGATCTTTCTGGCAGGCTGATTCCTTTTACGATGCTTTGCAGGCGAACGTTACGAAACGCATCAGCCACGGCTTGCAGTTCAGTGGAGCCTACACCTGGGGGAAGAGTATCGATACGCTTTCTTCCACGGAAGCTAACGACGCTTTTCCAAATGGATTGTTCAACCAGCTCTTCTTCGACCAGCGGACGACGCGAGGGCTCTCGGATTTCAACGTCGCGCACACGTTCGTGCTTAGCTTGACCTGGGAAGTGCCAAGCCCGAAGGTAGAATCCGCGCTTCCAAAAATGGCCCTGAGCGGCTGGCAATTAGTCGGCCTGTACAAGATAAGCACCGGGCAGCCTTTTACGCCGATATTTGGCGGCGATCCTCGCGGACTGAAACTGGAAGAGACTGGCGAGTTGCCGAGCCGTGTGACCGGTCCGGGATGCGAGACGCTCACGAATCCTGGCAACCCCAACCACTACATCAAGACTCAATGTCTCGGTCTTCCGACCGCGCCGAGTTCTTTTTCCGCCCAGTGCGTGCCATTTGTCGGAGCCGCCGCGCCTGCGCCAAGTGGCAGCGTCTACTGCTCTAACCTCGCCGGAAATCTTGGCCGCAACACACTCGTGGGTCCAGGACTGGCGAAACTGGACTTCTCGGTGTTCAAAAACAACTACGTAAAAAGAATTTCGGAAAGCTTCAACGTTCAATTCCGAACCGAATTGTTCAATATACTGAACCGCGCGAATTTTGCTTCGCCGACCGACAACCTTCAGGCGTTTGACCAAAGCGGCCAGCCGATATCGAGTGCCGGGCTCATCACGCAGACGCAGACGACGTCGCGCCAGATTCAAGTTGCGCTGAAGATTATCTGGTAGCAGATCGCGCTGCGACGCTCGCGATTGCCAACACACGGTGGGCCGCGGTCTAATGTATTATTGTTGGGATGAACACTACGAGGCGTCGTGTTGTCATTCCTCTAATTATTGCGATATTTGTTTTTGCAGGGATTTACCTCGCATTATTGGTGAACCATGGGTTCAGCGCGGCGGACAAGCCTTCGGTGCTTGAATCCGTCATCGCCCGCACCGTACGAAATGTCTCGATTCCGCGCCGCGCAAAACTGGAAACAAATCCGTTAATGCCCACTCTAGAAAATCTGGAGAAAGCGCGAAACTATTATGATGAACGGTGCGTGAGCTGCCACGGCAAGACCGATGCCGGCCAGCCGGCGATCGGCCAGAATCTTTATCCCAAAGCTCCGAACCTCGCGCTTCCTGGCACGCAACACCTTTCTGACGGTGAAATTCATTACATTATCCGCAATGGATTTCGCATGACCGGCATGCCCGCGTGGCGCAATCCGCACGTCGAACAGGATGATCACAGCTGGTTGCTCGTCCTGTATATCCGCAGCCTGGCGCAACTCTCTCCTGAGGAAAAGGCTCAACAGGCAAAATTAATTTCGGATTCCGGCAGCAACAGTTCCGCGCATTATGTCGGCTCCGCGGCATGTCAGAAATGTCACGAGCAGATTTACAATCGCTGGAAAAAAACGCCGATGGCTAACGTCGTGCGCGATCCGCGCGAGCATCCCGACGCGATTACTCCGGATCTGGCCACCAACAATGTCAGTCCGAAGTTCACCAAGGACCAGGTTGCGTTCGTTTACG
The DNA here is from genome assembly GCA_025463105.1 of Candidatus Acidiferrum typicum. Taxonomy (GTDB): domain Bacteria; phylum Acidobacteriota; class Terriglobia; order Acidiferrales; family UBA7541; genus Palsa-360. Next base: position 2,469 of record JAOAPW010000414.1, read on the forward strand.
GAAGCATCTGGAAGCAGCGCTACTTCACAAAAATCGGCGATGATTATTTTCCGGAGCCGGCGCAGTGGGACATGACCGCCAAGCAGTGGCGTCCTTATAAGGTCGCGAATGGAACGGATTGGTGGGCGGAGTTCTATCCCCCCGACAACATGAAGCGGCCCACGGGCCCGACCTGCGATGGCTGCCATTCGGTGGACTACAACATTCAGACCAGGCAAGTGGCGGAGTGGAACGTAGGCTGCGAGCGTTGCCACGGCCCTGGAAGCGCACACGTGGACAACGCCGCTCGCGGAAATATTCTAAATCCCGCGCGAATGGACTACGTCTACGCGAACGATACTTGCATCCAGTGTCACTCGCAAGGTCGTCCGCTCAACAATCCGATCGAGGGAAAATATTACGATTGGCCGGTCGGTTTTCACGTGGGACTGAATCTGCGGGATTACTGGCAGCTCGAGGATCACACGCTGGGCCAATTAAGCTTCACGCATTTTCCGGACGGCACTGCGCACAAGAACCGCATGCAGGGAAATGATTTTTCGCAGAGCATTATGTATCGCCGCGGCGTTACCTGTTTCGACTGCCACGATGTGCACGGCACGGAGAATTACGCGCAACTCCGAAAGCCAGCAAACAAACTTTGTCTCGATTGCCATGGCCCCGATTCGGGGAATGGTCCTCGCACGGCAACGCTTGCCGAACATACTCATCACAAAGAAGGTTCAGCAGGCAGCGAGTGCGTGGCCTGTCACATGCCGAAAATCGAGGTCACCATTCCTGGCACCTTCGTCAGCGCGCACACATTCGCCTTCATTACTCCGGCGATGACCGACAAATACAAAATTCCCAATCCGTGCACGTCCTGCCACGCGGACAAGACGACCGCCTGGGCAGCCGACGCCATGCGCCATTGGCCGGAACGCTCTCCCTGGCGCGCTGAGTAGATTTGAGTGGCGCGAAATAAAACACTCTGAAGATTTGTGGGTCGTGCATTAACAATTTGCGAAAAAACTGCATGTTCGGTCATTCCGAGCGAAGCGAGGAATCCCTCTGTTGCTGGCAGTAGATCCAGGAGGGATTCCTCGCTTCGCTCGGAATAACGGCTTTGGTGTTCCTGTTAGGGTTTCCCCTGCGAAACACCGCAATCCAAACTGATCGCGGTGAGTCTCGCCGCGCTATAATTACTTTGGATAGTTAATCAACGCAAAGCCCCTGCGAATAACCCGGACCTGGATGAAAGACTGGCTACCGAGATCCATTTTATGTTCGAAGGATTACTCCTGGAATAAATTTGCCGCGGATACGCTCGCCGGGGTCACGGTGGGTCTCGTGGCTCTCCCGCTGGCCATGGCATTCGCGATTGCGTCGGGCGTGGCGCCACAGGCGGGACTCTATTGCGCCATCGTTGCCGGGTTCCTGATCTCCGCGCTGGGAGGATCCACCACTCAAATTGGCGGCCCCACGGGAGCTTTTGTCGTCGTGGTCTACGGCATCGTCTCGAAATACGGCTTGGACGGGCTGTTCATGTGCACGCTCATGGCCGGAGTTTTCCTCATCATTTTGGGCGCCACAGGCCTGGGCTCCGCGGTCAAGTATATTCCGCGTCCGGTCGTTGTTGGATTCACGAACGGCATCGCGGTCCTCATCGCCAGCACACAGATCAAGGATTTTTTCGGCATCAAAGTCGACAAAGTCCCCGGCGAATTTCTGGCCCGCATCGAAACTCTGGCTCAAAACTTCCGCTCGTTCTCGTCCCTGGAAACCGGTCTTGGCATTCTCGCGTTAGTACTGATTCTCGTCTGTATGCGGTTTGTGAAGCGTGTTCCGGGATATATCGTGGCCCTCTTTGCCGGCACCGCGCTGGTAATAATTTTGAAGCTTCCGGTTCAAACGATCGGCACCCGGTTTGGGGGAATTCCTTCCGGTTTTCCGGGCATAAAAATTCCGCAATTCCGTTTTGATTTGCTGCGTCCGTTGATTTCGCCGGCCATTACCGTCGCCATGTTGGGGGCGATTGAATCGCTCATGTCCGCGGTTGTTTCGGACCGCATGAGTGGAGATAAGCACAATCCAAACGTGGAGCTGGTCGGCCAGGGCATAGCCAACATTTTCTCCCCGCTGTTTGGCGGACTTCCGGCCACGGGAGCGATTGCGCGAACGGCCACAAATATACGTTCCGGCGCGAAGACTCCGGTTGCCGGAATGATCCACGCTCTCACGCTGCTGGTGATTGTGTTGTTTGCCGCGCCGCTGGCGCGATTCATTCCACTGTCGGTCCTGGCGGCCATCCTGCTCGTGGTGTCCTACAACATGGGCGAATGGCGGGAAATCCCTGAGCTTCTCAAGCTTACTCCGCTGGAGATCGGCACCTGGCTCGTCACATTTTTGCTTACGGTATTTGCGGATTTGACCGTGGCCGTCGAAGCTGGAATGATTCTTGCCGCGCTGGTCTTCATACGGAAGGTCACAATTACGACCACTATTTCAGAAGTGACGGAAGAGTATCTAAAGGAGGGGCACGAACACATTCTGCAGCATAAGGAGATTCCTCCTTATGTAACCATCTTCCGAATCCATGGCCCTTTTCTTTTTGGAGCCGCGGACAAAATCGACGAGATTGTCAACCGCCTTCCGGATCTGCCTTCCATCGTGGTGCTTCGTCTGCGAAATATGACGGCAATCGACGCCACCGGACTGCAAGCCCTCGAAAATCTGGCCGATGCGGTACACCATTCCGGACGAGGTTTCATTCTGTGCGGCGCGCGCGAACAACCCGCCCGCCTGATGCGCCAAGCCAAATTTGAGCAGCATGTCGGGGACGGGAACATCTGCCCCAGCATCGCGGACGCTTTGGAACGAGCTAAAATTCTTCGTCAGGAATTGGGGGAGCGGAACCTCTTAATGGCGGGGCAAGTTACGAAAATTAATATTTGACAAATTAGAAGGTGATTATTAGATTAATCCGCGTCCCTGCATTCGAATATTCTCATAGGTGAGCTGCATGGCCATGACGCACGTAAAGCGCCCGTTGAGGCGTTTGTGTTGGGCTGTATCCTTTTGCATCGCGGTTGTACCTTGTGTAGCGCAAGAAAAAGGCACAATGCAGTCTTCGTCGGCGAGTGAAACTGCGGCCAGTCCCAGTTCAGAAAACTCTCGGGTTGAAGTTGCGCCGGGACTTGTGCTGCCTGAAAAGGGAATGGTCTGGATTTTGGACCAAGCCGATAATCAACCGAAGCTTGAGCGGATCTACTTAAATGATGGACGCCTCAATCGCCACCTCGCGGAAAATGTTGTCCGTAGTCAGTTGCTCGTGTTTAGGATGAGCACAGGTATCGAATTAAAGGGCACCGCCGCCAAGTTGCGAGTAAGCAGCAAAACACCGGCTGTCTTTATTCATAAATCGGAAGAAGACGAAGAAGAATCGCAGTCCCCTGCGAATGCGAAAGGTGTTCACGCACATTACGCTTTACTGCGCCTGCGCATTGCCGATGACAGTCGCGTGATCTGCACGTTCACATCCTGGCAACTTGGTATCAAAGCCGGTCGCCACGAAGACGTCATGGGAGTTTTGACCGAGGAACTCAATGGCCAATGGCTGAAAATTACACCAAAAGGGGCATTGCCCGACGGAGAATTCGTTATTACTCGATTGCCGGACGACAAGAAGCTATTTGAATCTCACGTGTACGATTTTGGCATCGGGACTGCGGCAAAACAGGCGACGGATCATTGAGATCGCTTGGTCCTACCTAACCAAAGGCACGCAATCTGAAACCTTTGAGAAGACAGGTTAGCGCAATGTCCCTAGCTTCGATCTGTCTTCGGTCGAAGCGGCTGCCATTGCGGATGCAGACGCGACAGGAAGATTGCCCGGTTCGGGTGGTTGATTCACGAACGCCGTTTTCCCGCCGGTCTCGGCGAGCAGCCACATGGAATTTTCTGGAAGACGCTCCAGCACTTCGTCTTTGTGTTCCACGGGCACAACCAGGTAGACACGCCCCTTGGAATTCCAGAGCCGTCGGAAATCCTGGTCGTCAAAAAATCTCTTGGGCGCATCCGGATAGTGCGAACCGAATTCCAGATTGCTTCCAGTCGCGTTATAGAGCAACACGTCGCGGTGCGAATAAAACGCGATGCCGGGAGCGACGCGAATATCGCCGTACAAAGCGATCTGATCGTCAGGGCGCAGAGTTTTCTTGATCTCCATCGCCAGGGATCGCGAAGAAAGCGTTGGATTCAACACATCGTGCGCGATATGCGCCGCGAGAATGAATCCAACCATCCCCAGCGCCAGCGCAATGCTCGGAAACAGTCGAATTCCGCGCTCGCGCAAAATCCATGCCGTCACGAATGCGACCAGCAGAGAAATTGCCGAGAGAATTATCGGCAATCGCAGGTCGGCGACCGACGCCGGCGTCAAGTCAAGTAAATGAACCATGGAGGTCAGATAAGCTTCGGGGCTGCGCATCTCCAAATGCTGGGATACATCGCTGGCGGCCTGAATGTGCATGGAACCCCAGACGAAATATCCCGCGACTGCTGCCAGAAGTACCGATAGTCCCGCCAGAACGCGTTGCGCCGGGCGCAACCATGCTCCGTCTGACTCCTCGGCACGCGCGATGCCAAGCCCGAGCAACATCGCGATCGCAGGCCAAGCGCCAAAGCTGTAATACTCGAGGCGCGAGCCGCTTTCCAACGTAAAGAACACCAGGATCACTCCCGCCCACGCCATTAATAGCGTACGCGCTTGCATGTCCGGAGCAGTTTCCTCGCGCCAGGAGCGCGGAGAAAACGACAATTCTCGAAATGCAAGTGGGACAAAGAAACTCCAGGGGAACAGCCACACCAGATGCGCGCTCCACCATGCCCACAGCGGAACCGCGCCGTAGTCATGGGGAAGCCGCGTGCCCAAGGCCCGATTCAGATGCTCATTAATAAAGAAGGCCCAGAAAAATCCCGGCGTTCGCAGCCCTGCCAAAATGTGCCAGGGCGCAGCAAGAGCCAGAAAAATCGCCGCGCTTGAAAACAGGCGAAGCTCTCGCCAGCGGTGCCATCCTCCCGTCATCGTAATGAACGCGACAATCGCGCAGGCGGGAAAAAGCAGGCCGATCAACGCGCGCGTCAGGACGGCAACCGCACACAAAGCGGCGGCGCCCCAATAACCGATCCTTGAATCGAGGCTTCCGGTCCAGGCGCGTAGAAATAAGTAGAAAATCCCCTCAAACGCCAGCGTGTAAATTGCCTCCGGGATCATGTTGCGGGTAAAAATGAACATCCCCACGCTGGTAGCCACGGCCAAGGCGCCATAGAACCCCGCCCGCCGGCCAAAAAATCTCCGCCCGAATTCGAAGGTCAGCAGGACCAGTCCCACCATCGCCAGGCCTACGGGGAGCCGGGTCGCAAATTCGTTTTCACCAAACAATTTATAGCTGGCGGCCACCAGCCAGAAGTGCATAGGTGGACGAATGAGGTAGCGCACCCCATCCATGTACATAACCACGAAGTCATGCCGCTGCAACATTTCCTGGGACACCAACGCGTGGGCGGCGTCGACGTCTTCGTCGTCCAGCGCGGGGGTCCAGGCGGTTCCGATATAAAGGCCAGCGGATAGAATCAGTAAGCACAACGCTATCCCTAGCGAGCCGACTTTAAGGTTTCGCATCAATTATTCCCGTAAAACATTGGGATAACATAAATTGTAGCACAATCGTTTGATGCTGCCGAAAACCTTACCAATCGTGCCTTTCAGGTAAAGGTGCCTTACTTCAGTCCGAAATCATCCGGAATTAATCCAGCTACGCTGCGGACTTGAGGAATGAACGGCTGTCCTTTTTCTGTCCGTGCGAGCAGTTTTCTTTTTCGTTTCTTGACTCTAGGCTGATCCTCAAGGTTTTCAGTTGGGTTCGGCGAACATACGGTTCGCGGCAACCCGTTGATTCAGAGCCAACGTGTTCCGATTTTCTTAATTTCGGGTTCAAAGTGGAGCCCACTTTCATTATTCCGGCGGGCTCGATGTGGGCCCGCTTCATTTATCCCGGCGGGCTCCGAAGTGGAGCCCGCACCCGAGCGGAGGGTCCAAATATGATACATCTGGAAGCGTTTCAGGAGTTCCGGTCCGGTCTGACGTTCCTGCGGGGAGGTGACGCGCATCGAGCGCTGCCTCACTTGAGGTCCGCGCTCGATCACGAGCCATCCAATCCCTTCTACATTTCCTACGTGGGTGTCGCGGTCGCCGCAGCAGAGCAAAGATGGGCGGAAGCGGAAAAACTTTGCCACTCCGCAATGCGCATGAATCGCCGGCAGGCCCAGTTGTACCTGAATCTCGCGGAAGTGTACGTCGCTGCCGACCGTAAACATGATGCGGCGGACGTCCTGGCGCGCGGACTGCACTATGCGCCGCATGACCAGCGCCTGAGAATGGCGCTGGAACGCCTGGCGTTGCGCCGTTCCGCGGTGCTGCCGTTTTTGCCGCGGCAGCACGTAATCAATCGCAATCTTGGCAAGCTGCGTCATCACGCGCTGCAGGTTCTGGCGGCGCTGTAAATTCACAAGAGGGTTAATTCAATTGATAGGCATTTCGCCCCGGATTGCGTCCGGGCATACTGCGCGCTATGATCGAATTCCGATGCGCCGCGTCTTCGGATTCTTCGTCTACCACCCCGAAAAAACGTGTCCCCGGTGTGGAAGCATGCACGTTCATCGCACCAAGCGCGGGCGGATTCTGGAATACTGGGTTCTGTTTTTCATCGACGTTCGCCCCTACCGCTGCGGAAAGTGCCGCCTTCGCTTTTACGGACCCAAGAAATTTTCCGACGATAAGGACCCGCATGACGAGGCAGATATCGTTGCATACGATAATGCCTCGCAGCAAAGTCCCCCCGATCCGGACTCCCCTCGCACTTCCCGGCACTGATCCCGGTCTTATCATTTCTCTTGGTCCCTTCCACAGAAGTTCATCTGTATAATATCGCGTCGTGGATTTCGATCTTACCGCCTTGCCGCAACGCTTGTTTGGCCCGGACACGGAATCGCCCGGGTATTTGGCGGCGCGTTGGATGTTTCTGCGTGGGCTGGAATTGATTTTTTTCTCCGCATTTTATTCACTGGCATTTCAGATACGCGGCCTCATCGGCCCGCACGGAATTCTCCCGGCGGAAAGTTATCTCGCCGAAGTGGCGCGCGTCTTTGGAGCGCAGCGTTTTTGGTTCGCTCCGTCAGTGTTCTGGTTGTCGGCGAGCGATCGCGCGCTGCTCGCTGTTTGCATTGTAGGGATGCTCGCATCGCTCCTGCTGGCGCTGAACCTCTGTCCGCGCGGCATGTTGGTACTGTGCCTGGTCGCGTTTGTTTCTTTCATCAGCACTGCCAGGGATTTTGCCGGCTACCAGTCCGACGGCATGTTGCTCGAGGCCGGGTTCATCAGCCTTTTTTTTGCGCCGGCAGGCTGGCGCCCGCGACTCGGAAATTCAGACCCGCCTTCTCGTGCCAGCCGGTTTTTACTGATTTGGCTGATGTTCCGCATCTATTTTGAATCGGGCATCGCGAAAATCATGAGTCACGATCCGGAATGGCGCGATTTCACCGCCATGGACCAGTATTATCAGAATGGTCCGCTGCCCACCTGGATCGCCTGGTATGCCCATCATTTACCGCACGCGTTTCATGCAGCCACGGCAGCCCTGGTGCTCGCTCTCGAGCTCTTTTTAATTTTTGCCGTGTTTCTCCCCCGCCGTTTTCGCATCCTTCTTTTTTTCCTTATCACGCCCTGGGAGATCGGCATCATTCTCACCAGCAACTATGCCTTCCTGAATTATCTGGTTCTGCTGCTGGGTATGCTCTTGCTCGATGACAAGTTTA
>JAOAPW010000415.1 GCA_025463105.1 Candidatus Acidiferrum typicum
TGATTCATCCTCCCGCGAAGGAAGAACTCCCCGCCGGCTATGCCAGCCAGGAACAGTGGCTCGCCGCGCTAAGGGGCGGATGCAATCAGTGCCACCAACTCGGGATGACTCCAACGCGCCGCTACACCAGCACGGATGATTGGGATGGAATTTTCCAGCGCAATCAAGGCATGGGCCAGGCGGCGAACAGGCTTGGCAAGGAATTGCTCGAGAAAACTTTGGCCGATTGGGCGACGCGCATCAAAGCAGGCGAAGTTCCTCCGGCGCCGCCGCGTCCTACTGGAATCGAACGCAATTTTGTTGTTTCGCAGTGGGATTGGGGAGCTCCCGAATCATTTATTCACGACGTGACTTCGACGGACAAGCGCAATCCAACTCTCTTCGCGAATGGGAAAGTCTACGGCGCGGACAGGACCGGCGGCGGCAGATTGTGGATTCTGGATCCGATGAAGAATACTGTCGAAGGGCTGCAGGTGCAGCCGCGAAACGCAAAAGGTCTCAGTACAAAAGTGGATTATTACCACGATCGTGAAACCGAGGAAGCCTGGATGGCCAGCCCACACAATCCGATGTTCGATGAGCAGGGCAGAGTGTGGATGACGGAGCCGGTTCGTCCCCCGGGCGCGGCAAATAATCCAAAATGGTCGGCAAGCACAATCGCCATGGACACAAACGACGCGGCGGCGCTCGATGTGGCGGCCAAAGCTCTGCTGGCACGCAATCACGGCATGCAACTCGGGTACTACGATCCGAAAGCAAATAAATTTGTGGGAGTCGACACTTCCTTCAACACCCATCACCTGCAATTTGACTGGCAAGGGCGAATTTGGACCGATGGAGATGTGCTGGGCGAACTCGACACCACCAAGATCGATCCGAACAATGTTGAAGGAACCGAGGCCGCGGCTCAGCATGCCTGGATGCGCGTCGACATGGATTCGAAGAAAGTTATTCCGACTTCCGGCTACGCAACCGCTGTGAGCCCGATTGACGGTACGGTGTGGTTATCGGTTCCGCAAGTAGACGGTCCGCAGAACAAGCTGTTCATGCTTGATCCCAAAACGCATAAGTTCAAGGATTTTCTGTTGCCTCTTCCTGGACGTCTCTCGCACGGCATCGATTTCAGCACGGACGGAAACGTTTGGTTCTCAGCAGGCAGCGGGCACTTGGGAAAACTCGATCCTAAAACCGGAAAATTCACGTACTGGGATTTGCCCGGACCAAAGTTCACAGGCACAGGCAAGGAAACGGGCAGCACCGAATATCCCTACTTCCTGTGGGTCGATCAATTCGATACGCTCGGACTTGGAAAAGACACAGTGATCGTGACCGGGACGACTTCGGATTCGATGCTGATCTTCGATCCCAAAAAAGAAACGTTCTCCATATTCCGCATGGCGTATCCGATGCCGTTTTACACGCGCGGTCTGGATGGCCGAATCGATGATGCCAAGGCAGGCTGGAAGGGCCGCGGAATTTGGGCAACATATAGCTCGTACCTGCCCAAGTTCACCGAAACCCGCATCGGCTCGGTGGACCACATTCAAGTGAGGCCCAATCCTCTCGCGAATTAAGTAGCACAGGCTTCAGCCTGTGTGGTTTTATTTTGAGTTATATGCAAGGTCAAAATTGCAGAGGCTGAAGCCTGTGCCACTAGGAAATTTTTAGGCCTCTGGCAAGAAGACGTGCCCATCCATCAATTTTCGAGCAGTGCGTCCGACAACCACTTCGCTGAGAAGGAAATTTTCTTTGTCACCGCTTGTAGTGATTCCGACGGTCATGATCCCCGAAGGATGACCGATCCTTACGCTTGAGGACGACGTGCGGCACAGTGCGTGTACGACCGATCCCGGTATTTTTGAAGCCGCAGCCGTGGGGATGGCCGCCGTGATCGCAAACGCCTTGTGCATGCGTCCCATGGCCATCACCCGCGCCAGAAGGTCGATGTTGTCTGCCTCCACTTGCTGACCTTGAATGGTCTGGAACGCAGCTGGCGCAGCCACGAACGCAATTTTCGGATTCGTTCTGTAGTGCTGGTAGGCCTCTCGCCAGTTGCCGCACATGCCGAGGCGTTCGCTAATCTTGGCGCGAATTTCTTCCAGCATCGCGAGAACATCCGCGCGCGATTCGATTTCCACCGGCAATTCATCTCCGCGAAGGCCGATCTGCTTCGCACTCACGAACCCGGCCAGGTTCCCCGCATCCACGATCGAGACATCGACCGCTTGTCCGTTCTCCATTTTGATTTTGTCGATCACGTTTCCGGTGGGAAGCAATTTCCCGGTGATCGCTCCTCCGGGATCGACGAAATGCATTTTAATTTCCGCGCCTGTGCCGGGGACGCCGTTAATTTTATATGTTCCCTGCGTTACAACGCGGCCATCACGCACGGGAACGTCGGCAACAATCATCTTTTTTGTATTGGTATTGAAAATTCTGACCGAGGTTACCGGATCGACGGCCGCTACCAGACCTTTATCGATCGCATAAGGTCCCACGGCGGAAGAAATGTTTCCGCAATTTCCCGCCATGTCGACAAAAGGCTCCGTGATGCTGACCTGACCGAAGGTATATTCCACGTCCACGCCGGGCATTTTCGATGCGCGAATGATGGCCGTCTTGCTCGTTAACGGATCGGCGCCGCCCATGCCGTCCACTTGACGGATGTCAGGGCTCCCAAACGCTCGCAGGAGAAAATCGGTTCGCTGCTGCATGTCGGCGGGAAGATCTGAGTCCAGAAAAAACAGGGCCTTGCTCGTGCCGCCTCGCATGATGGTGCATGGGATGGAGGATTCTTGTACCGCCGGCATGCGAATTGGCCTCCTCGACCGCCTCACGATATCCATCAATTATATTCTATAGCTGACCGAAAAAGCCGGATGCCCGCCCAAAAATCGGGCGGCCTCTACAAAAGCAATTCTCACCAGCAAATCTCATTAATCACGAGCGGTTTTGTAGAGGCCTCTCCGTCCCGTGATTTTCGGGATGGAGAGGGCAGGTTTGTTGCAAGTGACATTACAAAACTAATGCCCAACGTGTTTCTGCGGCTGGCGCTGCTCAACCTCATATCGGAGCAGCGCGAGCGAGCGGTAAACGAAATGCACAAATTTTCCGTACGGCGCAGTGATGAATAATGCCGCAATCAGCGCCAAATGAAGAATGAGCATGCTTCCCATCGCCGCGGTGGTGCGAAAAATGAGTGTGAGCATGCCTGTCAACGCCGTGAGCCCGAGCGTCACGAGAAACACGTAATCCATCCCCACTGCACGGCTGCTCTCCGGCTCTCGATCGCTCCGCAACTTGAACCAGATCAATCCAGAGGTCCCGACGATCAGAGCCACGCCGCCAACAGTGCCGAAAATTACGGGCGCGCTCATAAGAGGGTAGGGAGGAAGGCGGTGGAAAAAATCCTGGTAGATGAACGCCAGAGTGGTAGCCACGAAATCAGAGAGAAGCCCCCAGGAAGTCAGCGAGTGATAGATGCGGCGAACGGATGAAGGCCGCTCGTCCGGATAGAAACAACCCGGACCTCCGCCTTGCAGATATCGCAGGCCCAAGGCGGCCGTCAGCGATGAGATCAATGCCTTGAACCCGCCGGGCTCGCGCAACGCGCTGCGCGTCTCCGACCAGAAACGCGCGCCGCCGCGCATCCACACGGCGAGCGCATAAAAAAACAGAATCAATCCGCCGATTACCATCGCGACGTAAGGAACCACTTCATAGAACGCGCCGGGAGCGAGGTGAATCGTGAAGAGACTACTCTCCGGAATGAGAAGAAGCGAGAGACCTATCACGATTGCGGCCGCAACAAATGCCAAGCCAACTGTGATGCCGCGTTTCTTGAATGCGCGCGCCAAAAATCCCGGCCAGCTCCAGCGCTGGTAGGTTTCGATGCGCGCCTCAGCCAGAATTTTCGGAATATTGATGGCAAATTCGTGCGGCGGCGTGAACATGCAGGCGTAATAACACGCGCGGCAATCATGGCAGAGGTTCGAGAGGTAAAACACATCACCTTGGCTGAAATCCCGCCGTATTTCAATCGCGCGAAAAACGGGGCAGTAGCCTTCGCAGTAGCGGCACGCGTTACAGATAATTAACTGGCGGTTGGCCTCCTCGAAAATGTTAACCTCTGGCATTCGACGCTGCCTCCCTGCCCGCCAGTTCGCCGAATACTGAACCGATCGTTAAACCAAAGCCGCCCAGGTAGCCTTTCGTGAGAATATTTCCCGACATGATTTCTCCGGCGGCGTACACATTGGCAAATGGCCGTCCACTTTCATCGACGACGCGCGCTTTTTCATCCACGGTAACTCCCATGTACGTGAACGTAATCCCAGGCCGCAACGGCAGCCCGTAAAACGGCGGCCGATCAATGGGAATCGCCCAATTACTTTTTGGAGGAGTGAGGCCGCGCGTGCAGACTCCATCCAGAATCTCGATGCGAAACTCGGTGTTAGCGGCAGTCGCACGATTGTATTCCGTAAGTGTCTCCGCAAATACTTTGGGGTCGAGTCCCAGCGCTGACCCCAGCGCTTCATGCGAATCCGCTTTATAAGGTTTGAACATAGGTGGCAGGAAGCGGTCAATGGTTTTGGAATCCACAACACTGAATGCCAATTGGCCCGGTTGCGCGGCGATCAAGCCTCCCCAGATCGCGTAACGCTTTGGCCAGATATTTTCTCCCTCGTCGTAAAATCGTCGGCCCTGCTGATTGACGACGATGCCAAAAGGAAGCGCGTCCAGCCGAGTGACGATCCCGCCATCGAATTTCGGCGAGCGCGCGTCCACGGCAATCGCGTGAAACCCCTTCGGATCGCCGATCGCTTTCGCTCCTTTCTTCAGCAATGTGGCCAGCAACATTCCGTCGTTGTACGGTGTGCCGCGAATGATGAAATTATCGGCCGCGTCTCCCCAGTGTTTCTTGAGCCACTCAATGTTGGCTTCGTATCCTCCGGCGGCTACGACGACCGCGCGGCCACGAATGAATTCTTCGGCGTCTCCGCTCTTGAGTCGCACGCCATCGAACCGGCCATTTTCGATGACCAGGTCTTCAATCAGGGCATCGTAACGGATGCAGATTCCCATGCGGCGCGCCGTTTGATAATACGTATTCAGAAGAGCTTTTCCCCCTCCGAGGAACCAGCGATTGGTGCGCCCTAGATGGAGAGTTCCAGCGAGTGGCTGTTGCCAGTTCACGCCGTGCGCGCTCATCCATGCTGGAAGTTTGCTTGATTCTCGTACCGCCAGTTTCGCGAGATCGAGATTGGCGGGCCCGCCGGTTACGCCGATGAGGTCTTCGAGATGCTCCTGCTCCGAATAAGGTCCTGAGAAAAATTGGTCGGCGGTGGCGTGAGAGCAACGAATGTTTCTCGTGTGGCGCGTATTTCCGCCGCGCATGTGTTCGGGAGCGCGCTCGAGCAGCAGCACACGCGATACGACGTGGCGCGCGGCCAATGCGGCGCACAATGCGGCGTTGCCGCCTCCGATCACGATGACGTCGTACTCCTGCATCTGAAAATCCCTTTCGAAGAAAAATTCTTGTAGAAAAAGCGCCCGGCGCGACGCACAAAACGCTGGAAACGCCTGCAATGTTTTAACCCGCCGAATGCTCTTCGTCAAACCACCGGTGCTGCCATATAATGCGCAAAAGCGTGCATCCGTTTACGGAGACCCGTCATGCGTGAGCAGCGTTGGCTACGAATTCTTCCGTTCGCCACAGTGACCTACGCTATTTCCTTCATCAATCGCGCCAACGTGTCGCAAGCGCTGCCTTCCATGAGCCGGGAACTGCACATGAATTCCACGCAAGGCGGAATGATTGTGGGCGCGTTTTTTTGGGGCTATCTGGCGCTGCAGGTTCCGGGCGGATATCTGGCGAC
>JAOAPW010000434.1 GCA_025463105.1 Candidatus Acidiferrum typicum
ATTCGACACGCTCGCCGGGCACGAGATCAGCGCCACCGGGCATGATGCGATACGTTTTGTTCTTGTCATCGACTATCGTTAAGCCGTCGTTGCCGGATTGAACGCAGCCGGTGACCGAGCCTGCGCGATGCAGGGCCAGGTAAAGCACGGCTGCGCCGCCTGCTGCCGCGCCCACACCGATTCCGATCGCTTTTCCCGATGTACCGTAACTGGGTGTTGCGGTTCCCGTCGTTCCAGTTCCTGTTCCGGTTCCGCCTCCCATGCCGGCGCCACCGCCTCCGTATTGGGCGAAAGCAGGGCCTGCCAGCGCCAAGGCCAGGGAAATTCCCACCGCGAATCGAATCACTTCTTTGCCGCGAAATACTTTCGTCAAACTGCACACACTCATTATTTTCTCTTTCGACTTCATTATGAGCCTCCTTGTGAAAATGCTCTGCGCGTAGGATGCGCCGGGTGCGGCGCCCCCCTGTCACGGTGATGTCAAATCGGAGTCATTTTTTTGTTACTGATCTCGGGTTAGTAGGACAGGCACTCCTGTCTGTCCGCGTGCGCTGGGACGATATGGAACCGGTCCAGAGAAGAGTGTCTGTCCTACCGAACACCGAATCGATCCGAACACTGATTGCCGGAGGGGCGAGGTCGTGCTAGCATCCGCGTTTCGGAGGGCGCTGCCAGGCTCCTCTGACAGCGCCTTAGATTTCTGGCGGGCTCCAAGTAGAGCCCGCGCCCGGTTTGCGAACTCCAAGTAGAGCCCGCATCCGGCCTTCCGCACAAAACCGCGCAGCGACCGCTGTACTGCGGTGGGCTCAACGCTTCACTTGAAGCGTTCAGCGTAAAAGTAGAGCCCACACCCGCTCGGTGAGTCTGTTGCGCTCAGGGGGTAGAGAAATGAAAGCCTATGCAACGCAATCCATACGCAATGTGGGCATTGTCGGTCACGGCGACACCGGGAAAACCCAGCTGGTGTCTTCGTTGCTGTTTACCTCGGGGATGACCACCCGGCTGGGAAAGGTCGCGGAAGGAAGCACGGTCACCGATTGGGACGAAGAAGAGATCGCGCGGAAAATCACGATTCATACCGGGCAGGCCTACGCGGAATGGGCGCCGGGCGGACAGGGCGAAAAAGTAAAAATCAATTTTTTGGATACGCCGGGGTACAGCACATTCATCAACGATACTCGCGCAACCCTTGTCGCGGCGGACGCGACGCTCCTTGTGGTGGACGCGCTGGCTGGTGTGCAGGTGGTGACGGAGAAGGTGTGGGACTACGCGACCGAGTACGATCTGCCGCGCGCGTTCGCAATCAACTGGATGGACCGGGAACTGGCGAGTTACGACCGCGCCATGGAGTCGCTGGCGCGCGTGTTTGGACGCAACGTGGTTCCGGTACAGCTGCCGATCGGCGCGGAGAAAAGTTTTCGCGGCGTGGTAGACCTGATCACCATGAAGGCGCACGTGTACACGCCTGATGGCGACGGCAAGCCGAAAATCGAAGAGATTCCCGCGGAACTTGCGGAGGCCGCCAAGGTTTCACACGAGGCCCTCGTGGAAATGGTTGCCGAGGGTGACGACGCGCTGATGGAGGAATTCTTCGAGAAAGGCACGCTGCCGCTGGAAGACTTGATGAAAGGGCTGCGCGAGGCGTTCCAGGCCAAGCGCATTTATCCGGTCGTGCTGACTTCCGCGCTGCATAACATCGGCAGCGCCACGCTGCTGGATTTCCTGGTGGAAGTGTTTCCCGATCCGGCCAAACGAGGGGTAGCGGTCGGTCATAGCGAGGTCGGCAGCAAGGGAAAGGAAGTGCACCGAAAGACCAGCGATACCGAGCCGGTTTCGATCTTCGTGTACAAGACGCTGGCCGATCCTTTTTCGGGGCGCATCAGCTACTTCAAGGTGATGTCCGGCGTTTTGAAAAATGACGCCACGCTGCAGAATTTCACGCGCGGCACGAGCGAGCGCCTGCAGCACGTGCAAGTGATGCAGGGCAAAACGCCGGCGGCGATAACCGAATTGCACGCCGGGGATCTCGGCGCGATCGCCAAACTGAAAGACACTCTGACAGGCGATACGCTGGGCGACAAGGCGGCACCGATTCATTACCCGCTGCCGCATCTTCCCGAGCCTTCGATCACCTTCGCGGTGGAACCCAAGACGCGCGCCGACGAGGACCGCATCGGTCCCGCGATTCATCGCATTCTGGAGGAGGACCCCTCCCTGCATTTTTCGCGCGATCCCCAGACCAAGGAATTTTTGCTGGCCGGCTCGGGACAGCAGCATATTGAGGTGGTGGTCGCCAAGCTGCACAAGCGCTACCACGTTGACTTGACGCTGAAGCCGCCCAAAGTGCCATACCGCGAGACGATTCGCGGCAAGGCGGATGCTGAGGGCAAGCACAAGAAACAGACCGGAGGGCATGGGCAGTTCGGTGTCTGCCGCATCCGCATGGAACCGGCGGCGCGCGGCGCGGGCGTCGAATTCGTGGACGACATTTTCGGCGGAGCGATTCCGAAGAATTGGATCCCGTCGGTGGAGAAGGGCATTCGCGCTTCGGCCGAGCGCGGATTCCTCGCCGGCTTCCCGGTGGTGGATTTCCGGGCCACGCTCTATGACGGCAAATATCATGATGTGGACAGCTCCGACATGGCATTCAAGATCGCCGGATCTCTGGCGTTCAAGGAAGCGATGAAACAGGCCAGGCCGGCGCTGCTCGAGCCGGTGATGCACGTCGAAGTGTACGCGCCGGACCAGTATTCGGGCGACATCATGGGCGATTTGAGTTCGCGCCGCGGAAGGATCAGCGGAAGCGAGGCGCGGGGCACAAGTGTGGTGATCAAGGCGCAGGTGCCGTTCGCCGAGATGCTGAGTTATGCGACCGGACTCACGTCGATGACGCAAGGTCGCGCCAGCTACTCGATGGAATTTTCGCATTACGACTACGTGCCCAGTGAAATCGCGGAAAAAGTCATCGCCGCGGCGAAGGCGGCGAGAGGGGTTGTGGTGGAGGAGGAAGAAGTCTGAGGGCAGCGGTCGGACGAAAAGTAGCGAACCAAGGACGAAAGCGGCGGCGAATTGAATTGGGAGTTGAAACTCTCATAGTGCTCCCTATTTACACATCACAGTCCGGAACGGTGCAGCGGACTTGACTGCAATAGAGTACAAAGGGAGAGGGTGAGGGCACTTATCGAGCTTTGGGCATGGTGGCACTGGTAAGGGACTTTTCGCAGGTTCCTGCCTAGCGTATCGTGTTTTCATAATGTTAACGTGCGTTCACATTGCCTATTGACCCCCCTCGGGGTCCCTGAATTAGAATGCGGTATGTAAGTTTCCTTCTGGCAGGATCCTGCATCTTGATTGGCAGGAGCATTGCTGTCTCTATGACCTGGAGATCGATCACGTCCCAGGTTTGCTTCCCATGAGCCACCGAGCCCAAAAAACGACGTTAGGGATTTTATTCGCCACTGGTCTTCTCGGCGGTTTGATGGGGTGTCAGGATTCGACGCGCCATCCCGTACAAGTTCATCCCGTGCAGATAGCGCCCCCGCCCCAGCGGGAATCCATGCCACAGGTTTCGCTGCCGCTGACCGCACGACGCGGCTCAATAACGCCTTTGATGGTTTTCCCGCCGAACGGAATCGAGTGGCTCGTTGCGCAAAGCCGGGCGGCCTTCGATGCGGGAGAACAGGACTTCCGCGCCGGCCGACTGGGGAAGGCGCGTGAGGAGTTCGATCAAGCGCTCGACCAGTTGCTGGCCAGCGGTTTTGATATCGACGCGGACCCGCGGCTGGGCGACTTGTATCGTCACATTGTGGAAACGGTGAATGTGGATGAGCTCGAGGCATTCCGCGATGGCGACGGATTCCGGGAGCAAAAGTCCACGCCGGCGCCGATTGATGAGATCGCGGAAGTTCCCATTCCCGAAACTGAAAACGTGGATCCGAATTTACGCGGACGAGCGGAAGGGGAAGTTACTTCCATCTCGCACGACTTGCCGCTCATGGTCAACGACCCTGTCCTGGCCTACCTGAACTATTTCAAGACTTCGCGGGGAAGCGCCATTGTCGAAACCGGTTTGCGGCGCGCGGGCCGCTATCGTGAAATGGTTCAGCGGGTTTTGCGAGAGGAAGGGATGCCGCAGGACCTGATTTACCTGGCACAGGCCGAGAGCGCCTTTTTGCCGCAAGCGGTCTCGAGAGCAGGGGCCCGCGGGATGTGGCAATTCATGTCGTACGCGGGGCGCAGGTACGGTTTAGAGAAGACCTGGTGGGTAGACGAGCGCCAGGACCCGGAGAAGGCGACCCGGGCCGCCGCACGTGATTTGCGTGAACTCTACGAGCAGTTCGGCGACTGGTACCTGGCCATGGCCGCCTACAATTCCGGCGCGGGCACCGTGCAGCATGCCATTGAGCGGACCGGCTATGCGGATTTTTGGGAGCTTTACCGGCGCAATGTATTGCCAAAGGAAACCAAGAACTACGTTCCCATTATTCTGGCGCTGACCCTGATTTCGAAAGATCCGGCGCGGTACGGAATCGAATTCGAGCCGGAGCCTCCGTTGAAGGCGGACGCGGTGAAGCTTGGCAAGTCCATCGACCTGCGCCTGGTCGCTGAAACGATCGACACCGATATCGAGACATTACGTTCTCTCAATCCCCAACTGCTGCGCCTGGTAACTCCCGCCGACCCGGAATTCGTTCTCCAGCTTCCGGAAGGAACGGCGGATCGATTTTTCGCGGAGATTGCCGCGATTCCGCCGGAAAAGTGGGTGAGCTGGCGCCGCCATAAGGTGGAACAGGGCGAAACGCTTTCCGTGGTGGCCAAGCGGTATCACGTGCTTCCCTCGGAGATAGCCCAGGCCAACGATTTGTCCGCGGGGGGAGGCCTCCAGGAAGGGCAGAAGCTGATTATTCCCGCGGCAGCACATTCGGAAGCGGCGGCGGGCAAGCTGATTCGCTACCGGGTTCACGGCAATGATACGGTGGCATCGATTGCGGATGAATTTGACGTAAGTGTTGTGGAACTTCGCAAATGGAATGGCTTGCGATCCAATCACGTTTCCAAGGGCGTGCGCCTGAAGATTTATCCGGGCGGGATGGCTCCATCGCCGCAAACGGCGACCCGGGAAAAATCAACCACGGTCTCCGCAGCGGTACCGCGCGCTGTTTCCAGCCGTTCCCCGGTGATGCAGGCCCGCACGAACGCGGTCGTGCATCATGTCAAGGCGGGAGAGACGCTCTACTCGATTGCCCGCGCGTACCAGACGACGGTCACGGCCATTCAAGCCGGGAATCGCTATCTGTTCAGCCGGCCGTTGCAGGTTGGGGATACGCTGACGATTCTTCCCTCGCACTAAATTGCGCCATTCGGCCCTTTTTTTCCCTTCCAGTTACGAGTATCAACTGGTGTCAAGTAGATCCCACACACCCGTACTGAGCGGGCTCCACGATTCACTTGAAGCGCTCAGCGTAAAAGTAGAGCCCCACGCCCGTGCGTGGCTCAGTTAGAAACCACACACGCATGGATTTTTTTTCTGAGGACAGCCATTGCCAAAATGTCCCGTCAAGGTGGAGAATCAACCGGGCCGGTTTGGGCTCGGGCTTGACAAACGTGTGAGATACCGTTTATAAGCCCGCCAGTGGCCGCGACAGCCATCAGGATTGCAAACAGGGCGACAGACTGAAGGGAGAAGTGGGATGACCTACGAAAAAGAAACACCCGGCGACGACAACGAGTTCGTCCATTTCGAAGAAGAGGAAGAACTCGGCGGTGACCCGGAAGAGATCATCGAAGAGGAAGGCGAAGAGGAGTTGGTCATTTCCGAGCGCCCAGGCGTTGCGGCGCCCCCGCAATCCGTTCCTGCGCGTAAACCGCCGGCGAGAAAGGCTGCGGTGAAGCCCGGAAAAAAATCGGCCAAGAAAAAACCTCAGCCGAAGAAAAAAGCCAAGGCCGCTCCCAAGGCCAAAAAGAAAGCAGCCGGGAAAAAGGGTGCCAAGCGCAGCAAGAGGCGCTAACCATCAGCTTCCCGCTGGAAAGACCAAGCGTAGCCGGCTTGCTTCTCCTCTGAGGAAGCAGTGGTTTATTTTGCGGGCGAGGCGGCCCATTGTCCGGCCCGTTCTCCGGATCAGTCGCCGCCTCTACCGCCACGTTTGCCCTAACGATGTATCGTTTTATTTTCGGGCGAAGCGCCAAAGCCGGAGTCCGCGCGAAAGTATTTGCCGAGCTTAGTTAGAGCCTGCCAGGATCAGCCACTTCCCGTTATCGAAGTAGTGAACCGACGAACCTTTTTCGAAAATGCCATCATCGATCCCGTCATGGATCCCGTCATGATCCAGT
>JAOAPW010000488.1 GCA_025463105.1 Candidatus Acidiferrum typicum
CTGTGAGCCGTGCCACGGACTGACGGGCGACGGCGATGGCATGATCGTGCAGCGCGGCTTCCGCCATCCGCCGTCATTGCACTCAGATCATCTGCGATCGGCTCCCGCCGGACATTTTTTCGACGTGATCTCGAATGGGTTTGGCGCGATGTACCCGTATGGCTACCGGATCGTCCCGCGCGATCGCTGGGCGATCGTTTCTTACATTCGGGCGCTGCAACTTAGCCGGCAGGCATCGATCAACGATGTTCCGACCGAGGAGCGAAAAAAATTGCAGGGCGAATCGAAATGAACGAAGCGCGAAACAATATGATGGTGAAGTTCGAAGGCCTGCCGAAGCGGCTCGCGACCATTGGCGGCGCGTTTCTCGTCCTGTGCATCCTTGGCGGACTTCGTAACGGAGGGAATTTTTTCCGGTCCTATCTGGTGGCCTTCCTCTTCTGGATTGGTATTACGCTCGGGTGCATGGCGCTGTTGATGGTGCAGCATCTCACAGGGGGGAACTGGTCTTTGGTCATCCGGCGAATTCTCGAAGCCGGCAGCCGAACACTTCCGCTCATGGCCATTGCGGTGCTGCCAGTGCTGGCGGGCATGAAGTCACTTTACAGTTGGTCACTCCCGGAGCAGACCGATCCGGTGATTCTTGCCAAACACTTGTACTTGAATCCCGGTTTTTTTATCGCACGAACGGTTTTTTATTTTGCCTGCTGGTTTTTTCTCGTGTATTTGCTCAACAAGTTTTCCCGCGCAGAAGATGCAGGTGGAAGTGCTTTGCTATCGATGCGCTTTGAAGGCTTGAGCGGCGGCGGCCTGGTTCTATATGGACTGACCGTGACGTTTGCATCGGTCGATTGGGTGATGTCTCTTGAGCCGCGCTGGTACTCCACGATTTATGGATTGTTGTTCATGGTGGGACAGGCGCTTGCGGCGCTGGCCTTCGCCATTATGATGCTGATCTGGCTCTCAGATCGCGAACCTCTCTCAGAGGTTGTCAGGCCCTCATATTTTCAGGATCTGGGCAGTTTTTTGCTGACCTTCGTGATGCTGTGGACTTATCTGGAGTTCTCCCAGTTCCTGATCATCTGGGGCGGAAATCTTAAGGAAGAAATTCCCTGGTACCTGCGGCGCATGCAAGGAACCTGGGGCCACATCGGACTGTTACTGATCCTGCTGAATTTTGCGTTGCCATTTTTCCTTCTGCTGTTCCGCGATGTGAAGCGCAGGAAAGGCTCATTATTGCTGGTCACGGCGCTCGTTCTGGTAATGCGCCTCGTGGACATGTACTGGATGGTTTTGCCGGCGTTCGGCGGAGGAAATGTGCATCTGACGTGGATGAACATCCTGCTTCCGTGCGGCTTGGGAGCTATCTGGCTCGCCTATTTCGGGTGGCAGCTGCAGCAAATGCCGGTTCTGCCGGTTCATGATCCGCGCATGGAAGGAGTGGCCGAGCATGCAGTCGAGCATGGATAAGCCGCACGGCGCTTCTGCGCCCTCGCCTGGCTACGAGACGCGCGATGCGAACGTGCGGGGTGTTTTCGGCTTTCTGGTGGTGTTGAGCATCGTGCTCATATTCACCGCGATTGTTTGCTGGGGAGTGTTTAAATATTATTCGGCCAGTCGCGCGAGTCTCACGCCCACATCGCCATTCAGCAATACGCGGCAATTGCCCGCGGGCCCTCAGTTGCAGGTGAATCCTCGCCAGGACCTGCTGAATTTTCGCGCGCAGCAGGAGCAGTCGCTCGAATCATATTCCTGGGAAAATAAGGATGACGGAACAGTGCGCGTGCCCATCGAGCGCGCTATGGAGATGCTGCTGAAGCAGGGAGTGCCCGTGGCGCCCGGCGCGTCATCCGCGGACACTTCTCAAGGGGAAAAGTCCGGGGCGAAAGGAAGCGCGAACCGTTGAGCGTAAAATTCAGTGCACCCCTTTCAATAGCGGCATTGGCGCTGCTCGCTTCACCGATATTCGCGCAGCAGCCAGGGCCTCCACCCATCCTGCGCGAAGTGAGTATCGCGCAGCGCCTCAACGAACCCATTCCGCCGGAAATTACCTTTCGCGATGAAAATGGCCGGACCGTTCGTTTAGGCGATTACTTCGGGAAGAAGCCGATTGTGCTCTCGCTGGTGTATTTCGATTGTCCCGCGCTGTGTACCGAAGTGCTCAACGGCGAGCTGCGAACGATGAAGGCCATCACGCTTGATCTAGGTAAGGACTTTGACGCGATCACGGTCAGTTTCGAGCCGAAAGACACAGCGGAACTTGCCAAGGCAAAACGGGATGTGTATGCGGGTCAGTACGGGCGGCCGGGCGCGAGAGAAAATTGGCACTTTCTTACGGGCGATCAGCCCTCGATTGACGCGCTTACGCAGGCCGTTGGTTTTCATTACGCATACGATTCGGCCAGCCGACAGTACGCGCATGCTGCCGCGATTCTGGTGCTCACGCCGCACGGGCGCATCGCCCGGTACTTTTACGGCGTTCAGTATTCGGGCCGTGATGTTCGTCTCGGACTGGTCGAGGCTTCGGAGGGAAAAATCGGCACGCCGACCGACCACGCCCTGCTGTATTGCTACCAGTACGATCCCGCGACTGGAAAATACGGACTCATCGTCATGAATGTTGTACGCGCGGCGGGCGTTCTTACCGTGCTGGTCCTGGGAATTTTTATGTTCGTGATGTTTCGCCGCGAACGCAATCACCCGAGCGGGCCTCCCCCTGTGGGAGTGAAGGTGCGATGAGAGAGCGATCGCCAAGGATGAACTTTTGATGCAGGGAATCCCCATACACCCGGACCAGGCCTCCACGATTGCGCAGTCAGTGGACAATCTCTATTTTTTTATCACCGCTGTCACCGTGTTTTTCTCGGTTTTGATTTTTTCGGCGATTTTTTATTTCATGATCAAGTACCGGCGGCGCTCGCCGGACGAGCGTCCCAAGGCGATCGAAGGTTCCTTGCCGCTGGAAATCCTATGGACCGCCGTCCCTACACTGATCGTGGCGGTGTTCTTTGTGTGGGGTTCCGTTTTGTATTTCCAGAATTCGGAAGCGCCGCCGGGGTCGATGGAAATATTTGTCACGGGCAAGCAATGGATGTGGAAAGCCGAGCATCCGGAGGGGCAGCGGGAAATCAACGAATTGCACGTCCCGCTCGGGCGTCCTGTCAAGCTGACCATGACATCCGAGGACGTCATCCACGATTTTTTTGTTCCCGCATTTCGGGTAAAGAAAGATGTGCTGCCCGGACGGTACACTTCCATGTGGTTTGAGCCGACCAAGCTGGGCACATTCCACCTGTTCTGCGCGCAGTATTGCGGCGCGTTTCACGCCGGCATGATTGGCTCCATCATTGTGCTTGAGCCTGATGAATACGAGCAGTGGCTGCTTGGCGGTGTGCAGGGCGAAACGTTGGAGGCTGCAGGGGAAAGAATATTCAAGGAGAGCGGCTGCAGTACATGCCATCTCGCCGACGGCTCCGGACCCGCGCCGTCATTAATCGGCGTCTACGGAAATACAGTCCGTCTCACCACTGGACAAACACTTACCGCCGATGATGCTTACATCCGTGAATCGATTCTGAGCCCCGCTGCAAAAATTGTGAACGGTTATAAGCCGGTGATGCCTTCCTTCCAGGGCCAACTGAGTGAGGAACAGATCCTCGACCTGGTCGCGTACATTCGCTCGCTCGGCCATTCGTCGGATAATGCGAAAGGGAAGCAGCAGGAAGAGGGGAAGCAATGAGTACGGCCACGCTGGAACCGCGGGTGCAAGCGCCGCGCAATTATCTGAACGCCCACTACGGCTGGAAATCCTGGCTATTCACGCTGGATCACAAACGCATCGCGTTGTTGTACATGATCTCGATTACGTTTTTCTTTGTCATAGGCGGATTCTTTGCCTTTCTGATGCGGATTCACCTCATCGCGCCGCAGGGCGCGCTGGTGCAGCCGGAGACTTACAACAAGCTCTTCACGCTTCACGGCGTGATCATGATTTTTTTCTTCCTGGTTCCGTCCATCCCGGCAGTGCTCGGAAATTTTCTCGTTCCCTTGATGATCGGAGCCCGGGACCTCGCGTTTCCCAGGCTGAATTTGTTGAGCTGGTACATTTACATCGTCGGCGGCTTGTTCACGTTGTATTCGGCGATTGCGGGCGGCGTGGACACGGGCTGGACGTTCTATACGCCTTATAGCAGCACGTATTCAAACACGCAGGTTACGGCTGTCGCCGTAGGAGTGTTCATTACAGGCTTTTCTTCGATACTTACGGGTCTTAACTTCATCGTCACAATTCACAAGATGCGCGCGCCGGGCCTGACATGGTTCCGCATGCCGCTCTTCCTGTGGTCCATGTATGCCACCAGCATCATCCTGACGCTGGGAACGCCCGTGCTCGCAATTACCCTCTTTCTGTTGGCCCTTGAGCATCTGTTTCACGTCGGAATCTTCAGCCCCGCGCTCGGCGGCGATCCGCTTCTATTCCAGCACTTGTTCTGGTTCTATTCCCATCCGGCCGTCTACATCATGATTTTGCCGGCGATGGGAGTGGTCAGCGAAATCATCGCCTGCTTCGCCCGAAAGCGGATTTTCGGATACAAAATCGTCGGATTTTCGAGCGTGGCGATCGCGGTGCTCGGCTTTCTGGTCTGGGGGCACCACATGTTCGTCACCGGGCAATCCGTATACGCGGGGCTGATTTTTTCGTTCCTGAGTTTTCTCGTCGCGATTCCTTCGGCCATTAAAGTATTCAATTGGACCTCGACGCTCTATAAAGGTTCGATCTCCTACGAAGCCCCGATGCTATACGCTCTCGGCTTCATCGGACTGTTTACCATGGGCGGACTGACCGGAATGTTTCTCGCATCGCTCGCCACCGACGTGCATTTGAACGGGACGTACTTTATCGTGGCCCACTTCCACTACATCATGGTGGGCGGCGCCGTGATGGGATATCTCGGCGGCCTACATTTCTGGTGGCCAAAAATATCCGGACGGAAATATCCCAACGGTTGGGCGATGCTCTACGCGGCGATCATTTTTATCGGATTCAAACTCACATTTTTTCCGCAATTCATTATCGGCTATCTCGGCATGCCCCGGCTCTACGCTTTCTATCCGTCGGAG